>CAZPZV010000001.1:0-29400 GCA_964591185.1 uncultured Candidatus Saccharibacteria bacterium
GTTATGCGCACCGTTGCTGTGGATGTTTTTCTTCCACCTACACCTTGATAGTATTTTTCTTCCTTATTAGTCATATTACTCGGCTTTCAGCCTTTTTATCATTCTACTACGCAACTTGTTTTTGGGAAGCATTCCGTAAACGGCCTTCCTTAACGGTTCCAAAGAGTCTCTCTTTACCACCTTTTCATAAGGAACCTCTTTTAATCCTCCGGGATAACCGCTGTGGTGATAGTAAATCTTCTTTTTCTCTTTATCTCCGGTCAACTTAATCTCTTCTATGTTCTTTATCACAACAAAGTCTCCCTTGTCTTCATGACGGGTATAATCTGGTTTGTGTTTTCCGGAAAGTAAAGTAGCTATATGTGTAGCAATCCTTCCCAAGGGTTTTCCCTTAACATCTATTGTGTGTGTTTCTCTGTTCATAAATTAAACGAATTCAATAATGGCCATTCTTGCTCCGTCCGTCTTTCTTGGTCCCAGCTTGAGAATACGAGTATATCCCCCGGGACGCTCTTTGTATCGCGGACCAATCTCTTTGAATAGCTTCTTGGCAATATCAGGAGAAAGGCGCTTTTCCGCTACTCTTCTGCGATGAATGCTTTCTTCTTTGGCAAAGGTAACCATCTTCTCCACCAAAGGACGCAACTCTTTCGCTTTCGCTTCCGTGGTTTTAATCTTCTCCCTCTCTATGAGAGCGGAAGCAAGAGAATTAAACAACGCACGGCGCTGCGAAGAAACTCTTCCAAATCTTCTTTTGTTTTTTATTCTAGGCATAATTTAAGCTACTCCTTTCTTTTTCAATTCTTCTTTAACTTCTTCCACCGCCTTCTCCCCCATTCCCTTTATATCCAAAAGTCCTTTCTCTCCTTTTTTTATAATACCTTTTACTGTCTTTATTTTGTTTTCTTTAAGGACGTTCTTTATGCGTTCTGATATGTCCAGGTCATCCACCTTTAGCTCTTTTTCCGGCTTTTCTTCCTTTTCCTCTACTATATTCTCTTCTTTGTCTAAAAGTAAAGAAAAGTGATCAACAAGAATCTGCGCAGCATCACTAAATGCTTTTTCCGGGGTAATGATACCGTCTGTTTCTATTTCCAGGAAAAGACGATCAAAGTCGGTTCTTTTTCCTACGCGCATGTTTTCTACATGAAAGTTTACTTTACGTATCGGTGTAAATATGGCATCCAAAACAGTTTGTCCGATCTCTAGCTTTTCTTCTTTTCTCTCCTCTAAAGGAGAGTATCCCACTCCGGCAGCCACTTCTATATCCATAGAAAGAGAGGCTTTGTTATTTGTTGTTGTAGCGATGACCAGATCCGGATTAACCACTTCCAGTTGCGAAGGTATCTTCAGGTCGGAAGCCTTCACCTCTTTCTCTCCTTTAATGCTCAGTGTTGCTGTTTGCGGCTCATCAGAGTGAAGACGAAAGCGCAGTCTTTTCAGATTCTGCATGATAGTAATCACATCCTCTAGAACTCCGGGAATGACGGAAAACTCGTGATCCGCCTCGGCTATCTTCACCTTGGTAACTGCAGCTCCGGAAAGCGAAGAAAGCAACACACGACGCATACTGTTGCCCAGAGTAACTCCGTACCCCGGATAGAGAGAATCTACTTCGAATACGGCTCTGTTTCCACTTTGCTCTATTACTTTTGGTTTTGATGGTAAAGGTATCATTTTTTATATTTAAAGTTTTACCGTGAATAAAACTCAAAGACGGAAGATATTTCCACGGGAGGAGCAACATCGTCAAAGACGACCTCTCCTGCAATTTTGGCTTCCATTTTCTTTTTGTCTAAAGATATCCAAGAAGGGGGTGTATAATTCTTTATACGCTCGCTCCAATCCTGAAAAGCTTTTTTCTTCTTTTTTCCCGGACGCACACTGATGACATCACCAGTTTTCGTCTCATAGGAAGGAATATCAACAGGACTTCCGTTAACATTGAAAAATCCGTGATTTACCATCTGCTTTGCTTGTGCCCTGGAAGGGGCAAATCCGGCCCTGTAACACATGTTGTCTAGTCTGCTCTCCAGTTTCTTGATCAGATAGTCTCCGGCAGATCCTTTTTCTTTTTTCTTTTTTACAATCGATTTCACGTACTTGGCAAACTGTCTTTCTTGGAGATTATACCAAAATCTAAGCTTTTGCTTTTCCGCAAGCTCTTTTCCGTATTCAGACAAAGGCGGCTTTCTTCTTTTCGCTTTCTGTCCCGGTGCATATGGTTTTTTTACCATAGCGCAGTTGGGCGAGTTACACCGATCACCCTTCAAGAAAAGTTTTGTGCCTGTTCTACGACACTTTTCACATCCGTTGTTTCCGATCATGTTCTTCTTGGTCCTGGAGGACGACATCCGTTATGAGGAATAGGCGTCACATCCTTTATGGAATTAATAATAATTTCTTTTGCCGCAAAAGCGCGGAGAGCGGAAGATCTTCCCGTTCCTACTCCTTTTACCAATATGTCCACCTCCTTCATGCCCAGTCTTTCCGCCTTTTCGGAAATAGAATTAGCTATCTCTGATGCGGCGTAAGGGGTGGCCTTTTTTGTTCCTTTAAATCCCAGATTTCCCGCAGTAGCCCATCCAAGAACTTTTCCTTCCGCATCGGTAAGCGTCATCGTGGTATTGTTATAGGAAGCAGAAATATAGATACGTCCCTTTTTAACGCTCTTGCTTTTGGAAACGGGGCTCTTTTTTGCCACTTTTTTCTTTACCCCTTCTCCTTCCCCTTTTTTTATAACTCGTTTTTTGCCCATATTATTATTTCGGTGACGGTGCGCCTTTTCTTCCGGATCCGGCGGTCTTTCTTGTGTTTCCTCGAACAGTACGACTATTGGTTCTCGTGTTCTGTCCTCTCACAGGAAGGTTTCTCTTGTGCCTTACTCCGCGATAACACTCTATGCGCTTTAAGCGATCGATGTTTTCCCTTCTTTCACGTTTCAGGTCTCCCTCCACCCTGTGCTTGCTGTCAATAAATTGACGAATCTTTCCAATCTCCTCTTCACTGAGCTCAGAGGTTCTCTTCTTCTCATCAACGCCAACTTGCTTTAATATCTCTTTTGAAGCCGAAGGACCTATACCGTATATATAGGTAAGGGATATTACCGCTCTTTTGTTTTCTGGTATACTTATTCCTGAAATTCTAGGCATAATAATTTTTATCCTTGTCTTTGTTTGTGTCTCTTGTTTTTACAAATGACATAAACCCGGTTTTTTCGCCGGACAATTTTACAATCCTTACATATTTTTTTTGTAGAAGAATGGACTTTCATAACTTATCCTCTGTAAACGATTCTCCCTTTGCTTTTATCATAGGAAGAAAACTCTACCGTAACTTTATCTCCGGGAAGAACTTTAATCCTGTGTACACGTAACTTTCCCGCCAGATGCGCGGTAATCTCTTCACCGCTATCCAATTGGACACGAAAATGCGTGCTAGGCAGTGCCTCTAGGACGACTCCCTTTTTTTTAATTTCTGAGTTCTTTGCGCTCATTGGATGTGTGAAGGATAACAAAATTTCTAATTTTTGTCAAACAAAAGCTCTACCTCTATACGGTCCACATTGTTTGGCACAGATGACGGTCCTAAAGGACGAAAGTACAAAGAAACGTTGCTTACTTCTTCTTCAAGAAGATCCAAGGCCTCGCTAAATTTAAGACCGGCAATATCTCTCTTTATTTTTTCTATATCAATATCTCTGTATATCTGTGCATCCAAGGAAACTTCCACCTCTCCGCTCTTCTCTTCAAAGTTGGACCTCAAGAAGTCATAATTAAAACTCTTCTCATGCCATACAAATCCTTCCGGAAGAGATCCCTGAAGAAACTCTTCCATACTCCCCGCTCTCAAAGCTATTACTTCTACACGGATCTCCATCTCTACCTCAAAACTACTCTTCTCTCCCTCAGAAGGAACGGACCTCTCTATAACTCGATAATTGTACTGTCCTCTGTTGTCCAGAAGAAAGTCCGCCTCTAACCGTTGACGAAGATTTTCTTTTCCTTTCTCGAAAAGCTTGTCTAAAAGAATCTCTTCCCCTTTGGATATCTCTTCAGAGGTAAGATAAGAGACTTCTTCTTTTTTTCCTTCCCTGGTAATAGTAAAGGATTCTCCGGAAAATCTGCCATACAAAGCGGTTCCTTGCAGTCCGGGAAGAGAAAACTTTGTAGAAGAAGAAACATTGTAATCCTCTCCTGATTCCGCGGCAGTAACGGGAACATCCACACATCCGGGAACTACTTCTCCTCCTTCATAAGTTCTCCCGGGAACAGTAAAGGCCTCATCTCCAAGAAAAGTTTTTCCTTTTTCGGAAACAAAACGTGTTCCTTCTCTGATCGGCTGACCGCTATCGCCGTAATCCTGACAAACACTGATAACACCTTTCGTTTTTTGCTCTACCAACGAAGTTCCTAAAACCTCAAAATCATCTTTTCCTTTGACCGTCTCTTCAAACGCCTGTACCGCGATATCCTTTTCACTAAAAGCATGCACATCAACTATGTCAGAGAAAGTAAACTGCTCTGTATCAGGCCAGATTCTCACCTCTACGTGATATGATTTAAAATACCATCCAAAAAAAATAACGACGGCAACAAGTAATAAAGGTAAAAACCACTTTTTTTTCCTGGGAGAAGTTTCCTTCTCCTCTTTTTTTGTGTGAGGGTGTCTGATGTCAATTATCTTTTGTGCCATATAGTGTCGCTTTTATGCGTCTTACTCCGGAAGAGGAAGACTCTTCCTTTAATATTTTAAACTCTCCCAATTCTCCTGTGTTCTTCACGTGCGGACCTCCGCAAAGCTCTTTAGAGAAATCACCTACCGAATAAACACTGACTGTTTCTCCATACTCTTCGTTGAAAAAAGCAAGTGCTCCCTCTTTTACCGCATCATCGTAACTCATCTCTTTTTTTTCCACGTCCAGCTTTTCTTTTATCTTTTCATTAATCACTCTTTCCACCTCCTCTATCTCTTCCTTGCTCATCTTTTCTTTAAAGGAAAAGTCAAAGCGCAAACGATCCTTGTTTATATCCGATCCCATCTGTCTTACATGGTCACCAAGAACATTGCGCAGTGCCTGGTGCAAGAGGTGTGTTGCCGTATGCAGCTTTACCTCTTCTTCCCCGGCGTCTTTTCTTAATCCGCCAAACCTTTCTTCCACTCCTTTGCGCGAAACCTCTTGATGTTTTTTAAACTCTTCATCAAAAACCTTTTTTGTTTCTCTGTCTATCTCTACTCCCAGCTCTTCCACCGACAACTCTAAAGGAAATCCGTAACTCTGATAGATGAAAAACAACTCTTCTCCCAGCTTTTCTGCAGGAGCATCCTTGTTTATCTGCTTTAGCTTGTTTACTCCTGCTTGCAGGGTTTTTTCAAATCCACTCTCTTCTTCCAGTATTCCGGGAAGAATCTTTTCCACAGACAACTCCGGATACCAGTCCTTGTAAACACTGATAATCTCAGAGATAACAGGCTCTAAAGAAGAAAGAGAGATCTTCTTCTTGTAACGTACCGTTCTCCTTATAATACGCCTCAAAATATATCCCGCCCCTTTGTTGTCAGGAACAACTCCATCAGAAAGAAGAAAAACGGAACCCCTGAGATGATCGGCAATAACACGAAAAGCTTCTTTGTTGTCTTCATACTTAGCATCGGACCCTTCTTCTATTTTCTTTATAACAGAATCAAAGAGGTCTGTTTCGTAAGCAGAGTTCTTTTTCTGAAGAAGAGCAACCAGCCTTTCAAACCCTATTCCCGTGTCCACATTTCTCTGTGGAAGCTTGGAAAAGGATCCGTCTTCATTCTTGTTGTACTCCATGAAAACAAGATTCCACAGTTCAACAAAGCGCAAGCACTTCTCGCAATTGGGACCACAGTTATCACATCCATGCTCTACTCCGCGATCATAGTGTATCTCTGTGCAAGGACCACACGGACCGGTGGCCGCCGTCGGTCCCCAGAAATTATCATCTTTAAACATTTTTATCCTCTCCTCGGGAACTCCTCGGTCTTTCCATATGGATATCGCCTCTTCGTCAGCAGGAATGTTTTCTTCTCCTTTAAAAACGGTTACATGAAGTTTCTCTTTTTCCAGTCCGATTTCTTTAACAAAAAAATCCAAAGCAAGATCTATAGATCCTTCTTTAAAATACCCTTTTTCGTTTTCTCCTATAGACCAGTTTCCCATCATTTCAAAAAAAGTGTGGTGCGTGTCATCTCCCACCTCTTCAATATCTGGAGTACGGAAGCACTTCTGGATAGAAGCAAGATGGATCGAACCGAAATCACTTAAAGCATCTCTTTTCCCTGAAAGGTGAGGAATAAACTGCTGCATTCCCGCGGAAGTAAGTAAAACTGTTCCGTCGTCGGGCACAAGAAGACTAGAGGCAACGATAACGTGCTCTCTTTTTTTAAAAAAGTTAATAAATTTTTCTCTTAATTCTTTTGATCGCATCTTTTTATTATTTGATTAAACTTTAACGGATCAAGTGAAGCGCCTCCCACCAAAACTCCATCAAAACCCGCATCTATGTATTCAGAAACATTTTCCTCATCTACACTGCCCCCATACAAAACGGTCACATCTTCGCCGATCTCTTTTCTTTTTTTCTTTGCCTCGGAAAAAGGATAAGCATTTCCCGTTCCTATGGCGGAAAGCGGTTCGTAAGCGATGATTATCTTTTTTTCCAAAGGAATCTCCTCTACACTACTAATACAAACAATAGGGGTGATCTCTGCAGATAAAGCCATCTCTATCTTTTTATCAACCGTTTCCTTGTCTTCCCCGAGAGCCCTTCTTTCCGAGTGACCAATAATAACATAGAGGCACCCCAAACTTTTCAGCATTCCCGCGGAAACTTCTCCGGTAAAAGAGCCTTCCATCTTTGCGGAACAGTCCTGTGCACCAAGGGTTACCTTTTCTCCAAGATAAAGAAAAGGATGGGGAGGACAAACAACAACATCCTCTCTTTGGGGTATCTCGGAAATGATGGCTTCCGCCTCTTTTGCCGATAAAGGGTTTTCTTTCCAGTTGGCGACAATTAACATTACTGTTCTCTTAGATACTTAGCTGCATCTTCCGGACGGATAGTTGATATCTCCATTCTTGCTCCCAGTTCAAATCCGGCCCAAACCGAAGTCTTGGGTAGTATGGTCCAGTGCCAGTGATAGTAGCTGTGATCCATGCCGTCTGAAGGAGCACAGTGCAGGTAAAAGTTGTAAGGAGGATCTCCCAAGCCCTTGTATAGCTTAGAAAGAGCAACAGAGAAAGCGTCAGCCAAAAAATCAAGCTCCTCTTCCTTTATCTTCTCAAAATAAGCAAGATGCTTTTTAGGTGATACGATCATCTGAAAAGCGGCCTTGGAAGCAAAAGGACAAACAACAAGAAAAAGGTCGTTTTCATAAACAATCCTCTCTTTTTTCTCCATCTCCCACTGGTTCATTTTGCAGTAAAGGCAGTTTTTCTCGTTGTTGTAGTGATCCCTGGTTTTGGAAAGAGCTTTATTTAAATCGACATCAACAAGCGGTGTGGTAATTATCTGCGAGTGGGGATGGGCAATAGAAGCTCCCGCCTCCACTCCGTGATTGTGAAATATGGAAACGTAATTAACAAACCTTTTCTTTATCAACTCCAGATTACGCTGCTGATAAAGGGCAAGCACTTCACGCACCTTGGAAACGGGAAGTTCACCTAAGGATTTTTCGTGGTCTCTAGTAATCACCACCTCGTGATACCCCACTGCATTCAACGTTTTATATAAATGATTTTCGTGCCTCTCCTCTAGTGTATCCGCAGGCATAAAGGCAGGGAACTTGTTGGGAATAGAAACAGCGCTCCAGTTTTCTGTCATGCGAGGAACTTCTTTTCCGTCCTCGAAAACAACATTGACCTTCTCAAACTCTTCCCACTTGCAAAAAGGACAGTTCTCTCTATCCGTCTCTTCTTTTTTCCTGATGTCTTTTTTAAACTGATCAGGTCTCTTCGCCCTTCCGGAAGCGACAACAACCCAGTCCCCGGAAGCGACATCGTAACGTAGTTCTGATGGAAATTCTTTTTTCATAAGTCTGTTATAATAATAACACCGTTTTTTGTTACTGCCAAGGTGTGTTCAAAGTGTGAAGAAAGAGAACCGTCAGCCGTTGCTATCCCGGAAGGGGTTTTCTTGATTTGTGAAGAACCGGCAGAGACCATCGGCTCTATGCAAAAAACCATTCCCTCCACTATCTTCTCTCCTTTTCCTCTTCTGCCTTCGTTTAATACTTGAGGATCCTCATGTATATCCTTTCCAATACCGTGACCACAAAGTCCTTCCACGACACTAAAGCTGCTTTTGGTGATATAGCGGGATATGGTGTTGCCTATATCTCCCAGAGTATTTCCTTCCCTGGTCTTGCTGATACCTCTCTTTAACGCTTTCTTTGCCGTTCTTATAAGTCTCAATCCATCGCCATCAACTTCACCGACAGGAACAGTAACAGCCATGTCCGTATGAAACCCTTTGTAGAACATGCCGATATCCAGAGAAAGTATGTCTCCCTCTTTTAAAAGATACTCTGAAGGAGTGCCGTGAACAATAACTTCGTTTACCGAAGTGCAAAGCGTTGCCGGAAATCCTTGATAGTTTTTAAAGGAAGGTGTTCCTCCGTTTTCCCTAATAAGCTTTTCCGCAAGAAAGTCTAGTTCTTTTGTTTTTACTCCCGGTGAAACCTTGCTTTTCAACTCTTTCATAATGCCACCAAGCATTTTGCCTCCTTCCCTTATTACCGATATCTCCTCTTCTGTTTTTAATATAGTCATAGATAAGATTTTATATCTTCCCAAACTTCTTCTACATTATTACTTCCGTTTATGGTAACAAGCATCCCTTTCTCTTTAAAGTAATCTAAAACAGGAACAACTTCCGTATTAAACCACTCAAGCCTTGACCTTACCTCTTCCTCAGAATCGTACTCCCGCATTCTCTTCTGCATGCGCTCGTAGGCCTCTTCTTCTGTTATCTCCAGATAAAAAACCTTCCAGCAATTCTTCCATCCAAGAAACTCAAACAACTCCTCCAACATCCACGCCTCGTACAGTTTACGCGGACTGCCGTCAATAATGGCGCCTTTTTCCGATGAATCTTTTAATTCAAGAAAAAACTCTGTCCAAATAGAAAAAACCACCGCAGTGGGATGGATAACTCCTTTTTCAAAAGCCTCGCTTATCTTTCTTCCCAACACATCATCTTTTTCCGCTCTTTGGCGCAACATCTTTCCAGTCATCATTGCCGGATAAACAGTTTCTTTTTGAAGAAACCTTACTTGTGTTCCTTTTCCGGCGCAAGGACGCCCTATTACGGATATGATCTTCATAAGCTTAAGATGCGTGAAAAAACATCGGCGATGCTTCCTCTGCCGTCCACCTCCTTCACTTCTACACCATTCTCCCTAAGATAGTTTAGAACGGGAAGAGTAGACTCTTGAAACTCTTCAAGGCGCGTTTCTATTACCTCCGGATCGTCTAGCTTCCTTTTCTTTAAAGGAGAGCCATCCAGAGGACATATGCTCAGATGAGCCGTCTCTTCATGAGCCATTATGGAGTGTCTCATAAGAGTGCAAACTTTGCGGTTACTGTTACGATAAACAGAGTCCTCTTTATCAACATAGATGTAGTAGACATCTATGGGTGAAAAGTTTTCCTGAAGAAAAGGAAGAACTGACTCGATCTGTTTTATAGAGCGCGGATAGCCGTCTATAATCACTCCCTTGTCCTTAATTTCTTTTAGTTTTTCTTTTACCGAGTAAGCTACAAAACCGTCTTCGCAAAGAAGCCCTTCTCCCCAACGCCTTCTCTGTTCATCTAAAAAAAACTCCTCTCCTTCCAGAACAACCTTTTCTCCGGGAGAGGCTTTTCGCATCCGTGATTCAAGAATCTTGCTTGCTTCCAGGTGGAACATTTCTTCGTGTTCAGCTAAGAGAAAAGACTGTGTCCCTTTTCCTGAACCGGGAGCCCCAAACATGATAACAAGCCTGTTTTTCATATTTTATCATAATCTCTCATCTGAAGCTGAGAGTTGATCTGTTTCATTGTTTGCAAGACAACACTAACCATGATCAACAGTGATGCGCCACCGATAAGGAATCCAAAGGTAGCTACTCCTGTAAGACCGGCGATTATGGAAGGAAGAACAGCTATGGTTCCCAAAAACAACGCTCCAAGGAAAAGCACTCTGTTCAGTATATAGTTTATAAAGTTGGTAGTGGACTTGCCCGGCCTTATCCCCGGAACGAACCCTCCCATATTCTGCAGGTTTTTAGAAACATTCTTTGGATCAAAAGTAACCGCCGTATAAAAGTAAGTAAAAAGTACCACTAAGAGAAAGTATAAGGTTCCTTGAGCCCAAGGATTGGTAAGGAACACTGAAACCATCTCAGCTACACCTCCTACCACTCCCTCCACACCGATAAAGAATCCGGCAACCATGGCGGGAAGAGCAAGAACGGATATAGCAAAAATAATCGGAATTACTCCCGCAGGATTCAGTGTCAAAGGAATATAGGTGGACGAACCTCCGTAAACTTTTCTACCTCTCACTCTACGGGCATAAGAAACAGGAATGTTTCTCCTTGCCTCGTTGACATAAACCACAGAGGCGATTACCAGAATTCCGATGAGGAAGAAAAGAAGGTATGTCTGAACTTGGGTAGGATCAACAGTTATATCAAGAATCATCTGTCCCACATTGGCGGGCAGAGAAGCAACAATTCCGGCAAAAATAAGAAGGGAAACACCGTTACCAATACCTTTTTCACTTATAAGCTCTCCCAGCCACATAAGAAACACTGTTCCCGCCGTAACCGTAGAAATAGTGACAATCGTTTCCATAAAAGAAAGAGGAGAAACAACGCCTTCTCTTTGAAAGAGGGCAAGCATTCCGTAAGTTTGCAGTATGGCGAAAGGCACGGTAAGCAGTCTTCCGTACTGGTTAATCTTCTTTTTCCCCATCTCTCCTTCTTCTTTGTACATCTTCTCCAGCTTGGGAAAAACAAGCGTCATCAACTGCATAACGATCACCGCCGTGATGTAGGGGCCAAGCCCAAGCATGACTATGGAGAACTGATCGAGAGTACCTCCGGTAAAGAGGTTGGCAAACTGAAACATTTCAAATCGGGAGAAAAAATCGGCCATCATTCCCGGTTCCAGTCCGGGCATAGGAATGTTGGCCATGAGACGGAATATGGCAAAAATACCCAAAATGAAGAGTATCTTGTTTCTCAGATCAGGTATTTTAAATATTTTCAGTATTTTATCCAGCATTACTCTGTAACTTTACCTCCCGCTTTTTCTATTTTCTCTTTTGCTGATTTGGAAACGGCGCACTTCACGGTAAGAGGTTTTTTTAACTCTCCTCTGCCCAGTATTTTTACCGGAGGATTCTTGCTTCCAATACGCTTAATCAAGCCCTTTTCCACAAGAAGTGCGGAAGTAACCTCTTCTCCTTCTTTAAAGTTCTTTTCCAGTACATCGACGTTCACCGACGCCACCTTACTTAGTGCGGAAAAACTGTAACCACGCAACTTGGGATAGCGCTTTATCAGCTCACGTATTGCCGGAGGCATCTTTCTTCCTGCTCGTGACTTCTGTCCTTTAATACCACGACCGGAGTAGACTCCTCTTTTTCCTCCGCGACCGATACGCTTCTTTGTTTTGGGTTTATTCTTCGGTTTTACTTCGTGAATCTGCATGGTTTTTTATTTTAAGTGATTGCAAAGCGGAAAGTGTTGCCCGCGCATTGCTTAGTTTGTTTCTCGTATTCCCGACTATCTTTCCGGAGATGTTTTTTATCCCCGCCATCTTGCATATGGTACGCACAGTCCCCCCTGCAACAAGACCACGTCCTTCCGTTTGCGGTCTAAGCAACACGGTAGCCGCACCACACTTTTTCTTTATATCATGAGGTATGGTCCCTTCCAGAATGGGAACTTCAATTATGTTTTTCTGTGCCTTGTTGGTTGCTTTCTCTATCGCCTTCTGCACATCTGATCCTTTTGCTATTCCCATACCCACCTTACCGTTCTTATTGCCAACGATAACAAGCGTGCGGAAACGGAGACGCCTTCCTCCTGAAGTCATACGCTCCACTCTTTTTATTCCCAGAACTTCGTTTTCGAATTCTTTTTTTATTTCCTTGTTTTGCATCATTTAAAATTTTAATCCTCCTTTTCTCGCTCCCTCGGCAACCGCCTTAACTCTTCCGTGATAAAGATATCCTCCACGGTCAAAAACCACTTCACTTATCTTTTTCTCTTTGGCTTTCTTGGCCAGCTCTTCACCGACGGCAAAAGCGGATTCCGTTTTGTTTTTTTTCACACCGTAATCATTTGCCGAAACAAGAGTAACGCCCTTGGAATCATCGACAAGCTGAGCATAGGTGTGCTTCAAGGAACGGAACACGGAAATACGGGGACGCTGAGGTGTTCCTGAAATCTTTGCTCGTACTCTTTTGTGTCTTTGTTTTCTCATACTCCTTTTTTACCTTCTTTAAGGACAATAACTTCATCTTTATAACGGATTCCTTTTCCTTTGTAGGCATCAGGCGGCTTTATCTTTCTTATATCCGCGGCAACATGCCCTACAAGCTCTTTCTTTATGCCGGAAACGGTGATCATGTCTTTTTCCACCTTGAAACTAACTCCTTCAGGCGCTTCCACTTCTACCGGATGGGAAAATCCCACACGAAGAATCAGTTTTTCACCTTGAAGCTCCGCACGATAACCGACACCTTTTATCTGCAACTCGATAGAGTACCCGGAAGTAACTCCTTCAATCATATTGGCGATAACCGCACGTGTGGTTCCCCAAAAAGCTTTACTCTTTTTTGTTTTCTTTTTCTCGGAAACAGTTATCTCTCCTTCTTCTATCTTTACATCCACTTCCGGTCTTATCTCTCTTTTCAGCTCACCCTGAGGACCCTTGACGTGTATCAACCCTTCTTCCAGGGTTACTTCCACCCCTTGCGGTATTTGAATTGGTTTTTTTCCTATTCTTGACATATTACCAAACTTCACATAATACTTCTCCTCCAACTCCTTTCTCCCTTGCCTCTTTGTCCGTCATCACTCCTTTGGAAGTGGAGACGATGGTCAATCCCGCTCCACCTTTCGTTCTGGAAAGATCTTTCTTCGGAGTGTATATACGCTGCCCGGGAGAAGATATACGACGTATCTCCGTGATTGCCGACTCTCCGTCTTCATATTTTAAAAGTATACGCAAAAAACGGCCGTCTTGTTTCTTTTTACGCAAAACCTTTTCCACAAAACCCTCTTTTTCCAGTCGAGAAGCTATCTCGTACTTCATCTTGGAAAAGGGTACGTCTATGGCCGGCTTGGACACCGCTTTGGCGGTGCGTATACGGTTCAACATGTCTGCAATTGGATCAGTATTCATGGTATTTTTTAAGACTTTCTAATTCCGGGAATCTCTCCCTTGTTTGCCATTTCCCTAAAGCAAATTCTGCAAAGGCCGAACTTTCTAAAGAAGCCACGGGCTCTTCCACAGCGGAAGCAACGGTTAACGGCTCTCGAGGAGAACTTCGGTTTTTGTTTTGACTTTTCTATTTTCGCTTTTCTAGCCATTTATTTTTTTAAGGGGAAATCCGAGATGTCTGAGCAACTCCTCTCCCTCTTCTTTACTTTTTGCTGTTGTTACTATGGTGATTTCCATGCCGAAAAACTCTACTGCCTTTTCCGGGGCTATTTCCGGAAAAACAAGGTGTTCCTTGATGCCCACGGTAATATTTCCATCACTGTCTATGGAAGAAACATTCACGCCCTGAAAATCCCTCACACGAGGCAAAACCACATTAATCAGCTTGTCCAGAAACTGATACATTCTCTTTCCTCGCAAAGTAACTCTTAATCCGATAATCATTCCTTTTCTCAGAGAAAATCCGGAAACAGACTTTTTTGCCATTCTTTCCTGGGGTTTCTGACCGGTAATAGCTTTAAGATCTTCGGAGATGTTCTTGATAATCTCTTCTTTTTTCCCCGAATCTTTCAAAGTGCGCTTACCCACTCCTGTATTAACAACTATCTTTGATATTCCGGGACAGGAAAGAGTGTTCTTTAATCCAAACTTCTTGCAAAGCGCGGGAACAACTTCCTTTTTGTATTTTTCCTCGATGGTCATCATATCTTTTCTTTACACTTTTTACAAAACCTCTCCCCCTTCTGCTCTCCAAGACGTGTCGCTTTTTTGCACTTGCTGTGAAAAAACTTGACGTTGGAAACGTGAAGCGGAGCGGGAAACTCAACAACCTGTCCTTTGCTTTTCGCATCCTTGGGACGGACATGCTTTCTCATTAAGTTAACTCCTTCAACGGAAACTTTGTCTTCTTTAGGAAAGGCGTGAAGCACTTTTCCCTTTTTTCCGCGATCCTTTCCCGCGATAATTAAAACTGTATCTTCTTTTTTTATTTTCATACTACATCTTTTGCCATGGTAGTAATCTCTTTAAACCCTTTCTCCGCCAACTCTCTGGGAACAGGGCCAAAGATTCTTCCTCCTTTGGGCTTTTTTGTATCTCCCTCTAAAACAACCGCCGCATTCTCGTCAAAACGGACATAAGATCCGTCTTTTCTTCCGAAGTTGTAACTCTGTCGAACTATAACGGCGCGAACCACGTCGTGTTTCTTTACCTCTTTTCTTGGCTCTGCTTTCTTTACGGATGCAACGATTATGTCCCCGATACGGGCGTATCTTCTGCGTGTACCTCCAAGAACACGAAAACACTGAATCTCTTTCGCTCCCGCATTATCCGCTATCTTTAATTTGGTTTGTGGTTGAATCATATCTTTTTAATTACTCTCCACTTCTTTTCTTTGGAAAGCGGTCTTGTTTGCTCTATAACAACGTTGTCTCCTTCTTTAATCTCTCCTTTCTCGTCATGCGCTTTGTACCTCTTGTGGGACTTGTAACGCTTCTTGTAACGAGGGTGCTCCTTTAAGCTCTCCACGCGAACAACTACCGTTTTATCTTGTTTATCGGAGACAACTACTCCTTTTAATTGCGTTTTCATTTTTCTTTTAAGATAGTTAAAATACGTGCCACATCTTTGCGTAGATTCGCCCCTTCCTTGGTATTCTTTACCTTGGATGAAGCAGAGGTGAATCTTATTTCACGCAACTTCTTTCTTATATTCTTTATATCCTTGAGACACTCGTCCTTTGTTTTTTTTCTGATATCGCTGGCTTTCATATCTTTTTTACAAATTTGGTTTTTGTAGGCAACTTGTCTCCCGCCCTGCGGAAAGCCTCTTTTGCTTTCTCTTCACTTATACCCTCTATCTCAAAAAGTATCCTTCCTTGCTTTACCGGAAAAGCATAGTGATCTACGCTTCCTTTTCCTCCTCCCATGGGAACTTCCTGTCCTTTTCTGGTAATCGGTTTCCAAGGAAATATCCTTATCCACAGCTTTCCTCCTTTTCTTAGATAGCGGATTATGGCTCTTCTTGCCGCCTCTATCTGCCGAGAGGTGATAAAAACATTCTCTTCTGCTCTCAATCCAAAGCTTCCAAAGTCAATAGAAGATCCTCTGTGCGAAACTCCCTGGTTTTTGCCTTTGCGGTGTTTTCTGTGTTTTACTTTCTTTGGAACCAACATATTTAAAACTTTTCTCCTTTATATATATAAACCTTTATTCCTATCGCTCCGTAACTACAACGGGCTATCACTTGTGCATAATCTATATCCGAACGCAAAGTCTCTCTTTTCAGTTGTCCTTCCTGGAAGTACTCTTTTCGGGAGATTTCCACTCCGTTCAATCTTCCGGAAACTTCTATGCGCACACCTTTAACGTCCTTGTGCATAATCACCTTGTGCAGCATCTGCTTTACCACTCTGCGGTACTGCATTCTCTTCTCCAACTGCGCGGCAATATCCTTGGCCACAAGTGAAGCAGAAAGATAAGGCTCTTTTATTTCTTTTATCTCTAGCTTCAGGTTTTTATCCGAGCTCTTCATAATCTTTCTCTCCAGCGTTTCTTTCAGTTTTCTTGCTCCTTCTCCACCTCTGCCGATTATAAGGCCGGGACGGGAAGTGTGAATAATCACATTTACCTCCAAAGGGGATCGCTCTATCTCTATCTTGTCCAACCCCATAGTGTGTAACTGTTTTTCAAGAAACTTTCTTATCCCATAGTCTTCCTCGAGATACTGGGCAAAATTTTCTTCATAATAACCTTTCGTATCCCAATCCGAGGTTGTTCTAATGCGAAATATTTTTGGATGGACTTTGTGTGTCATATTGATTTACGTCTAAACATCTGCTTTTTTGCCTCCGGCTTGCTTTTCACTGTTTCCTGTTTTTTTTCTTCTTTGGGTTTTTCTTTCTTGGAAACCTCTTCTTTGGGTTTTTCTTCTTGATAAACTTTCTTTATGCGTACGCGCTTTCCTTTTCTTTCTACCTCTTTTCCTTCCTTATCTTTTAAAACAATGCTTACGTGTGAGGTTTTTTTGTGTATAGGAGACACCGACCCTCTTGCGCGAGGCATGAATCTTTTCAATATCGGTCCTCCGTCAACTTTTATCTCTGCGATATAAAGTCCTTCTCTTTTTATGCCGAAGTTGTTTTCCGCGTTAGCAATTGCAGACTTTAAAAGCTTAAGCAAAGGATCAGCCGGCCCTTTCACCGTAAAACGAAGAACCTTCTCCGCTTCATCAACGGAACGCCCACGCACTAAATCGGCGACAAGACGTACCTTGCGCGGTGATATTCTTAAATAATTAAGCTTTGCTTGAACTGACATATTTTATTTCTTTTTTTCCGCTTGACGCTGCATCTTACCTCCGTGTTTGATAAACTTCTTTGTTGGAGAAAACTCTCCCAGCAAGTGTCCCACCATGTCTTCGGTAACATAAACAGAGATATGTTCTTTTCCATTGTAAACACCGAAAGTGTATCCGATCATCTCCGGAGTTATTACGGAACTCCTCGCCCAGGTTTTTACCACTGTTTTATCTCCCGACTCCAAGTCTTTTATCTTCTTTAAAAGACGTTCGTTAATATTGGGACCTTTTTTTGTACTTCTAGGCATATTTTATTTTCTTTTTTTCTTTGTTGCTCTTTTAAGGATGTACTTGTCCGTATACTTTCTTTTTCTTGTTTTCACTCCTCTTGCAATCTTGCCCCAAGGAGTTTTCGGAGCAGGCATTCCTATAGGAGCTTTTCCTTCTCCTCCTCCGTGAGGATGATCAACAGGATTCATTGCCGATCCTCTCACAGTGGGTCTTCGTCCCATCTTTCTTGCTGTTCCGGCCTTTCCAATTTTTTTGTATCTGTGTTCTTGGTTGGATATCTCTCCCACAGAGGCAAAGCACTCACTGTGCACCTTCCTCACTTCACGGGAAGGCATTCTCAGGTGTGTGTACTTGTCTTCATGGGCGAGAACAAGTGCCGATGATCCGGCGCTACGTGCCAGCTTCGCTTTTCCGTCAGGGTGAAGAGATACATTGTGTACCATCGTTCCCACAGGCATGTTTTTTAAACGCATGCGGTTCCCCACCTTTACTTCCGTTTTATCATCAACAAAAACCTTGTCTTCCTCTTTTAATCCTTTGGGAGCGATAATGTAACCCTTTTTACCGCTTTCGTACTGTACAAGAGCTATATGCGCGCTACGGTTGGGGTCGTAGTCTATACGCAACACTTCTCCGGGAATACGCAAAAAATCCTGTCCGAAAGTAATGATTCGGTACATTCTTTTTGCTCCGCCACCCTTGTGTCGTACGGAAATTCTTCCTGAATTGGACCTTCCTCCCGTCTTCTTTATGGGAGCAAGCAACTTTTTGGGAATATCTCTACTCATAATTCTATCATTTTAAAGAAGTAATATCAATCCTTTGTCCCGGCTTTATCTTCACCACCGCTTTCTTGTATCCGGGCCTCACTCCTTCGATTCTGCCTACTCTTCTCTTTTTCGAGGGCAGTCTGACCATTCTGACGCTAAGCACATCAACTTTGTAAACACCTTCTACCTCTTTTTTCACTTCCATCTTGTTTGCATCTTCTCCTACTTTGAAAACATAAAACCCGCTCTCTGCTAGTAAAGAGGCCTTTTCACTTATATGCGGTTTTCTTAATATTATTTTTTGCATGTTGCAAACGTTTCCTTTATTACCTCCAGTGATTTTTCGGGTATAATAACACTCTTGTAGTGCAAAAGATCAAGCGCATTGATGTCTTTTGCCTGCATCGTCTCCACTCCTTCTATGTTTCTCGCGGAAAGGATGGTGTTTTTGTCCATCTCCGGCAGGAGAAGAAGTGTTTTTCCTTCCACAGGAAGAGTGTTTAGCATGCTTTTCATCTCTTTGGTTTTCGGCTTCTCTGTACTTAAATCAGATGTAAAGACAATCATCTCTTTTTCTCTTTTTGCGGAAAGAACCATAAAAAGGGCTTTTCTTTTTACCTTTTTGTTAATCTTTCTCTTGTAATTTTTTTCGTTTCGCGGACCGAAAGTCACTCCACCTCCAATCCAGATAGGCGAGCGTGTCGATCCGTGACGCGCTCTTCCTGTTCCTTTCTGTCGCCAAGGCTTTCTTCCCCCGCCACTAACTTCACTTCTGTCTTTCGTGTGCGCGGATCCTTGTCTTCGATTAGACATCTCTGCACGCACCACTTGATAGATAAGGTCGGCGTTCGCGGGCACACCAAAAATCTCTTCTGGAAGGGATACTTCTTTTTCTTTCTCTCCTAATTTATTGTACACTGCTGTTTTCATGTCCTTCTATAATTAAAAACCCTCCCTTTCTTCCGGGGACGGCTCCTTTTATGGCCATAACATTGTTCTCTGCATCGATATCAACAATCTCCAGATTACGCATAGAAACCTTGTCTGCTCCCATTCTTCCGGCCATCTTCTTTCCTTTAAATACTCTCTGGGGGTATGCTGATCCGATCGATCCCGGCTTACGGTTGTTGTGTTTTGTTCCGTGAGTGGATGTCGCTGCTCCCTTGAAACCCCATCTTTTCATTACTCCCGCAAAGCCTTTTCCCTTGGAAACACCTCTAACCGTTACTTTGTCTCCGGCAGAAAAAACATCCGTGGTTATCTCTTCTCCTTTTTTGTTTTCAAACTCTCCGCAAAATTCACGTAGGTAGTAAAAAGGTTTCTCTGACTTGCCCGGTTTCTTTTTCTCTACAAATCCCAACTGCACAGCAGAGTATCCATCACTCTCTTTGCTTTTTACCTGCGTAACACTGCAGGGACCGGCTTCAACCAAAGTAACAGGAAGAGACTCCCCTTCTTCGGTAAAAAACCTTGTCATTCCTAATTTTTTTCCTAGAATAAACTTCATAAAAACAAATACCAGAGGTTTTCTCCGGTATAAAGATACGGAAACAACCAAAAACTAATCTAATATAAACAATAACTATTCATTTGCCTTAACTCCCCAAAAGGGAAAAGGAAAACTACATTTTAATCTCAATGTTCACTCCCGTGGGCAGGGTCAAGTTGCGCAGTGCATCAAGAACCTTCGCTCCGGGATTGGTGATCTCTATCAATCTCTTGTGCAGTCTTATCTCATACTTCTCTTTTGACTTGTTATTGATAAAAGAGGCACGATTGACCGCATACTTCTTTACTTCCGTGGGAAGCGGCGTAGGACCGGCCACCTCACTGCCATAACGCAGAGCGGTTTCGATTATCTGCCTCGAACTAGAGTCGATAACCTTGTGGTCGTACGCACGCAACCTGATACGGATCTTTGATTTCGTTTCTTTTGACATTACTTTATGATCTTTGTCACTACTCCCGCTCCAACGGTCTTTCCTCCCTCACGAATAGCAAATCTTTGCTGTTCTTCGAGAGCTACGGGAGCGATAAGCTTGACGGTAACCGTTGCTGTGTCTCCTGGCATAACCATCTCCACACCTTCGGGAAGAATAACATCCCCGGTAACATCAGTTGTTCTGATGTAGAACTGAGGCTTGTATCCTTTAAAGAAAGGTGTGTGACGTCCGCCCTCTTCTTTACTCAAAATATACACTTCTGTTTCAAACTCACTGTGCGGAGTTATCGTTCCGGGTTTAGCAAGAACCTGTCCTCTCTCGATATCATCTTTCTTTGTTCCGCGTAAAAGCAGTCCTGTATTATCTCCTGCTTGTCCTTCGTCAAGAATCTTGTTAAACATCTCAATACTTACCACTGTCGTTTTTGCTGTGTCACGAAGACCGACTATCTCTACCTCCTCTCCTGACTTAACTATCCCTCTCTCGATTCTTCCGGTAGCAACTGTACCTCTTCCTTCAATAGAGAAAACGTCTTCCACTCCCATGAGGAAGGGCTTATCCACATCTCTTTCCGGCTCGGGAAGATAAGTGTCCAGTGCTTCCATTAGTTCCATGATGGGAGCTAATGACTCATCGTCAGGGGAAGTAGCTTCGGAAGCTTTCAGTGCAGAACCTTTAACAACAGGAATCTTGTCTCCGGGGAACTCGTACTTGCTAAGAAGCTCTCTTACTTCAGACTCTACAAGCTCGATCATCTCCGGATCATCAACCATGTCTGCCTTGTTAAGAAAAACTACGAGACTGGGCAGTCCTACCTGTCTTGCAAGAAGAATATGCTCACGGGTTTGCGGCATCGGTCCATCTGCAGCGGAAACCACCAAGATGGCTCCATCCATCTGCGCTGCTCCAGTAATCATGTTCTTAATGTAGTCCGCGTGTCCGGGACAGTCTATGTGTGCGTAGTGACGGTTCTCCGTTTCATACTCACGGTGTGAAATAGAGATTGTAAGTCCGCGCGCTTTCTCTTCCGGAGCGGAATCGATGCTGTCCACAGAAGCTTTTTCTTTAATGAAACCCTTGTGATACAAGGCGTTGGTAATCGCCGATGTAAGGGTGGTTTTACCATGGTCCACGTGACCGATAGTACCGATGTTAAGGTGAGGTTTCCCTCTTTCAAATTTTTCTTTTGCCATAAATTTATATGAATTAGACTAATAATTACGCCTGCAATGATACACTATTTTTTAAAAAATGTCTAGACCTTTTTGCCCTCCGTTATTTCTTGGGCAACATTGTGAGGGACTT
This sequence comes from uncultured Candidatus Saccharibacteria bacterium, assembly GCA_964591185.1. Taxonomy (GTDB): domain Bacteria; phylum Patescibacteriota; class Minisyncoccia; order Minisyncoccales; family PWPS01; genus T1SED10-78. The sequence goes on from CAZPZV010000001.1 coordinate 21,072, forward strand.
CTTTGTAACTGTCAAACTCCATGGTGTAAACTCCTCGTCCTTTGGTCATTGATCTCAGTGTGGTTACATAGCCAAACATCTCGGAAAGAGGAACTTTCACCCTTATGACCTTTTGTGCTCTTTTTCCTTTCGTATCTTCCGTGCTCTCCACTTCTCCTCTTCTTGAAGAAAGATCTCCCATGACATCTCCAAGAAACTCCGGCGGAGTAAGTACTTCCACTTTCATATACGGCTCAAGAAACACAGGATTAGCTTTTTTGTAAGCTTCCTTGAATCCCAAGGAACCGGCAACCTTAAAGGCCATCTTAGAAGAGTCAACTTCGTGATAACTTCCCTCATAAAGGGTCGCTTTTACATTGACTATGGGATAACCGGCAAGAATTCCTTCGTCCATGGTTTCTTCAATCCCTTTTTCTACCGCGGGAATAAATTCTTGAGGAATAATCCCTCCCTTTATTTCATCAACAAACTCCAGTCTTTTTTCTCCTTCAGGCAGTGGCTCTATGCGCAGTTTCACATGTCCGTACTGTCCGCGACCACCACTCTGCTTGATGTATTTTCCTTCCGCTTCCGCTTCTTTCTTGATTGTTTCCTTGTAGGCAACCTGCGGTCTTCCTGCCTGCGCATCAACTTTAAACTCACGTTTCATGCGATCGACAATGATATCCAAGTGCAACTCTCCCATTCCGGAGATGATAGTCTCTCCTGTTTCCATATCTCCCTGAACACGGAAAGTGGGATCTTCTTCAGCAAGACGACGCAGAGCAACTCCCATCTTTTCTTGATCCGCTTTTGTTTTCGGTTCCACACGGATAGACACAACAGGCTCGGGAAAAGCGATGTCCTCCAAAACGATAGCGTGTCCTTCTTCACAAAGAGTGTGTCCTGTGGAGGTTCCTTTCAGCCCCACAGCGGCAACAATGTCTCCGGCATAAACTTCTTTCACTTCTTCTCTTTCGGCGGCGTGCATGCGCAAAATACGACTGATACGCTCCTTTTTGCCTGTGTTAGCGTTCAGCAAGTAAGCTCCTCCGATAAGTTTTCCGGAATAAACACGTAGAAAGGTTAGATTTCCCACATAGGGATCATTGGCTAGTTTAAATGCAAGAGCGGCAAAAGGCTCGTTGTCATCTGCACGACGCTCTGCTTCAGTATTTTTATTAGGATCAGTTCCTTTTACCGGAGGAAGATCGGTAGGTGCGGGAAAGTAATATGCTACAGCATCAAGAAGCGGCTGCACACCTTTGTTTTTCAGAGCCGAACCAACAAAAAGAGGAACGATTCTATATCCTAAAACAGCTTTACGCAAAACTTTTCTCATGTCTTCCACCCCTATATCCTCGCCTTCCATATAACGTTCAAACACTTCTTCATCTTCCGTGGCTATCTTTTCCAATAACTTCTTTCTGTAGCTTTCTACTTCTTCCTTCATCTCTTCAGGCATCTCTTCTTCCACCACTTCCTCTCCCATCTTTCCATCAAAGCGAAGAAACTTTCTTTTTATTATATCAATTACTCCTTTAAAGTTTTCTTCCGATCCTACGGGAAGTTGCACCGGAGCAATGTCCGGAGTTAGTTTGTCTTTTATTGACTGTAGCGACTCATCAAAATCAGCACCGGTACGATCCATCTTGTTTATAAAACAAATACGCGGAACATTGTATTTGTCCGCTTGTCTCCAAACCGTTTCTGATTGCGGCTCCACTCCGGAAACCCCATCAAAAACAACGATAGCTCCATCGAGAACACGCATCGATCTTTGCACTTCCGCAGTAAAGTCAATGTGTCCCGGTGTGTCGATTATATTTATACGATACTCGTTTTCCTTTGTCTTCTCTTGACCAAGAGGGGTCCAGAAACAGGTGGTCGCAGCAGAGGTAATGGTAATTCCACGCTCTCTTTCCTGCTCCATCCAGTCCATGATAGCCTCTCCTTCGTGAGTTTCTCCTATCTTGTGTGATATTCCGCTATAAAAAAGGATGCGTTCACTTACAGTGGTCTTTCCCGCATCTATGTGAGCGATAATACCAATATTTCTGTATCTTTCCAGTGGGTATTCTCTAGGCATAACTATTTCGCAAGGTACGCAAAAGCCTTGTTCGCCTTTGCCATACGGTGCACATTATCTTTCTTTTTGATCGCTTCGCCCTCTTTATTGGAAGCATTTAAAATCTCCTCGGCCAGCTTCTCGTGTGCCGGCTTGCCTTTTTTTGAACGCACGGAATCCATTATCCAGCGCATAGCAAGACTCATGGACCGCTTTTTACTCACCTTCATGGGAACCTGATAAGTGGCCCCTCCCACTCTCTTTGAGCGAACCTCCGTGGACGGAGATACGTTAACGAGAGCGGTTTCAAAAACATCAACAGGATTTCCTTTTGTTTTTTCTTTTACTATATCAAAAGCAGAGTAGACTACTTTTCTTGCTGTAGTCTTCTCTCCCTTTCTCATCACGTGATTGATAAACTTGGAAACAACCACGCTGTCATAAACAGGATCGGGAACGATCTCGTGTGTTTTGTATGTCTTTTTTCCTTTTTCTTCAAACATATTACTTGGCTTTCTTTGTTCCGTATTTACTGCGTGAGCTCTTCTTCTCCTCTACTCCGGTGGTATCAAGCGTTCCACGTACTACGTGATAACGAACCCCGGGAAGATCTTTTACTCTTCCCCCACGGATAAGCACGACTGAGTGCTCTTGCAGTTTGTGTCCTTCACCGGGAATGTAAGCGGTCGTCTCCATACCATTAGAGAGGCGTACTCTGGCAACCTTACGCAGGGCAGAGTTCGGCTTCTTCGGTGTGACCGTGGTTACCTTAACACAAACTCCCCTCTTGAAAGGAGAGGGGTGGTAAGACCTTTTGTTTCTCACGTTATTAAAGCTATAGGAAAGAGCGGGAGAGTCTGTTTTCTTCTCCTTTTTCTTTCTTCCTTTTTTAACTAGTTGATTTATCGTCGGCATATTAAAATTAAAAAGGTTCCCAGGGAACCCTGATTACCCGCCAATTATTGCAAGAAAAAAAGAAATTGTCAAATCCTGATTCAAAAGACTACTGCAGGGCGCGGAGATTTCTTTTGTTTGCTTAATCTTCTACATTCTCTTTAATATCTCGTTATACTCTTCCGAGTTTATGCCAAGAGTTCTCAGATTATTTCTTAATAACAAACTGTGTAACTATTAGTCCTTCCTTCGCGTAAATTAAGTGATCTCCTTTCGTTCTTTTGTAAGTACAACCAATAAACTTTTCAAACTTCTTCCAGTGTATGGGGGAAATCCTAGGCATAAACATTAATTTCTTCAGACTCGTGAGAAACTACCACTGGAGGAATCCATTCTTTTTGTTTCTTCTTCCAACCCAAGTCCAATAATACTTCTTCCATTGTTCCTTTTTCGTGAAGTTCTTCAAAAAAAACAGAAACCGCCTCGGTAAAGCGCTGCTTTGCTTCTTTGTAGCTTTTAAGGTCAATGGCGGGAGAGTAGGCAATAAACCTATTTTCTTCCTTGATAATTGACACTGAAAGAGAGAAATTTAGATGTGTTTTCCTCATATTAATTCACTGCAAAAGTATCCCCTAAAAATGTAAACCCTTTTACTGCAATATTAACAATATTCCCTAGCTTAAACAATCAGAACATCAAACGAACAAACTCGCTTCCGGTCAGTGTGTAGTAGATGAGGTTGGAAATGAAGGGAAGAAAAAGTATAGCAAGAAAGATAGCGATAAAGATTCCTCCTATAGAATTAAAGTTACGGTACGCGGGAAAAAATGACATCAGTATCTTTGATCCGTCCAAAGGAGGAATGGGTATGAGGTTAAAAAGTCCAAGGAATATATTGATATAAACAACCCAGGAAAGCGCTATGTGGGTAAATCCTTCAAAGTCAACAAAGCGCAAAAGAAGGGCGATAACAAGAGCGATAAAAAAGTTAGACAAAGGTCCTGCAATGGCCACTTTTGCATCCCCCCACTTTTGATCGTTGAGGTTGTAGGGGTTGTAAGGAACGGGTTTGGCGTAACCGATAAAGCCTCCCATAAAATAAAGAAGGAAAGCGGGAAGAAGAACCGTTCCTATAGGATCCATGTGTGCTATGGGATTAAGGGTAAGCCTTCCCATATTCTTTGCCGTTGGGTCTCCCATAGAGTAAGCAGCATAAGCATGCGCATACTCGTGAAATACGGCAGAGAGAACAATAACTATGTATAAGAAAATAAGAAACTCCATAACTGTAGATACTAACAGATACTAAAACTTAAATCAAATTGACTTTTAAAGAAAAATGGATTAGAATATAGAAAAAGAAAGGAGGTGATTACATGACATCTTCGGCATGGCTTGCTGGTATCAAAGACGAAGACACGGGAATGGGACCTCCGCAAAGACAGTGTCCCTGCAATGAACCGGTGCCGGAAGAAGAAAAAGAAGATGAAGAGTAAAAAAAGGGCTCTCTTTCGAGAGGGCCCGCATAATTTTAAAAAATATGCCCAAAGAGTGTGAAATATGCAATAAAACATCAATGATGGCCGTGGTAAGGACTAAGCTGCGTGGAAAGTATAATCCTACAGATAAAAAGAGAAAAAAGCCTAATTTGCAATCTCTCCTTGTTCCTCCCACAACAAAACCTCAGTTCAAGAAGTTTGTGGGGAAGAAGGTTACTGCATGCACCAAGTGCATCAAAACTCTCGCTAAAGAGTAGTTAAACGGGCCGTAGTGTTAACGGCAGCACGAGTCCATGGGGTGGATTTAGTTCGAGTTCGAATCTCGACGGCCCGAACTTTTAGAAACCTCCCATCTCCTGCATTCTTTTTGCAGCAATCATCTGCACTTGCTTTAGACAGTTGTTTACGGCGCTTTTTGTCGCCTTTTCCGTTTCCTCTTTGCTTAGATCCTTTGTTATAGAGATCTCTTCCACTTCCATCTTTCCGTTCATAACTACCCTTACACCACCCTCTTCCACTTCGGCTCTTTCCTGAGCAAGACTGTTTTGCATTTCACGAAGTTTTTTTACTTGTTTAATTTTATCGAACATTTATTTGAAATTACGCTAATAATTTTGATAAAAAAAGCGCCAAGAAAGGCGCTTCTTTTGTGTCCCGTCAAGGAGATAGATAATCTGAGGATTACACAAAGTGGGTGCCTCAGTCTCTACCCACGGGTAGAGAATCATATACGGCTCCCTTGGGTGTTTATAATGTCAGATTTCTTTGTCGCTCTGACGGGACATTTTCATTGTAGCAAATCGTAAGAATCTATCAAGCCCTGATGATGTCGGAAAGCTGTTTGATAAAGGAAACAACCACCGGAGGAGCAAGCAAGCTGTAAGAGAGAACACCGTTATCATCCTTTATGGTCCAAGGCTTCTCTTCTATTGTCACCTTGTCTCCTTCTTTTTTGTAAACGTACTCCGGAGTGAGCTCGTAATCGTCAACATACTCTTCCGCCTTGTCAACGGGAATAGAGTTACGCAAAAGTATCTTTGGTATTCCGTGAAGAGAAAAGGCTTGTTTGATTAACTTTTCATCCATATCCAAGCGACTCTTTATCGGCTCTATTCCTTTTTCATCCCCTTCTTTTCTTATCATGGAAGCCTCATTACAGCCCTCGTTGTCACAAAGAAGATTAAACTCTCCGTTCTCTTCCACTACCTTTGAAGTGGGAAACAGTTTCAAGTTTCGCGAAGTGTTACAGATAGGACATATCCTTCTGTATTTTACTCTTTCATCAATAACCATCTCCGGCACGTCGATAAGCACCATAAAGTCGTCATCTTCCCTATAACCGACAAGATCACGGAAGAAAAGGGAGTAGGAAATCTGGTCCATGTCCCTAGGAAATCCGTCTATAAATATCACCTTTTTCTCTCTTCTTTCTATCTCTCTTTTTACCAGAGCAAGAAGGAACTCTGTGGGAAGCAGTTTCTCTGTACTTCTTCCTTCCAGTATGTTCATTAGCTCTTCCACGGAAGTCCATCCGCGGTAGTTTTCCCTAAGAAAAGCGATAAACTCTTCTTTCTTTTTCTCGTCTTGCAGTTCTTTGTCTAGATCACGCACCATATCACCGATAGAGAAGTGGTCGATACGGTCCTTGTCTATCACATCGGCAAGCATCTTGGAGTAAGTTCCTTTTCCGGCGCTCTTCTTGCCTAATAGATAAACGATAAAGGTGTTGTCTTTGAGGTACTTTCTTATCTTCTCTATCTCAAATCCGGCTTTGTACTGGAAATACTCCGCTCTCTCTTTGGGATCGGAAAGATCAAACTTCTTTCCTTCTTCTGTTTTGGTTTTGTATATGGGAAAATCTATTTCTTTCATTTTTGTTTTTCGTTAAAACTTTTTTTAATAATCTCCACCGCTTCTTCCGGTGTATCCACCAGTTGAAATATCTTTAAGTCTTCTTCGCTTACCGTTCCATACCTTTCACAAAGGTCTTTCTTGAACCACTCAAATGCAGGTCCCCAGAAATCTTTTCCCACAGCAACTACGCAAACGGGGAGAGGAAGTTTCTTTGTTTGTATAAGGGTGACCAGCTCGAAAAACTCGTCCAGTGTACCAAACCCACCGGGAAAGTACACATACCCCGAAGACGCAAAAGAAAGCATCACCTTGCGCGTGAAAAAGTAGTAAAAACCTATGGAACGGGTCATAAAACTGTTTGCTCTCTCTCCTTCCTGTAGTTGTATGTTTATACCAATAGACTCACCGTTCTTTTCGTAAGCACCTCTGTTTATGGCCTCCATTATGCCCGGTCCTCCTCCGGTAACCACGGTAAATCCTTCTTCCGCCAAAAGATTGCTGAAACGGCGTGCTTTTTCGTAATTGGGATTGTCTTCTTTAAAACGGCTAGATCCAAATACGGCAACCGACTTTTTGTTAAAGTCAGCGACAAACTGAAACCCCTCAATAAACTCCGCCATAATGCGGAATATTCTCCACTGGAAAGTTTTACGGAAATCCTCTTTCTCAGGAGGAAGCTCTGCGTCGGATAGTTGTGATATATCTTTTTTTTGCATAAATAAATATTTTTAAGGAAGAATAACACGGATATCGCCGTCCCTGTCCGTGCGCTTCATAGTGACCCCGTACATCTTTAATAAGTCGATCACCTCACGGTGCGGATGACCGTAACGGTTATCTGTTCCCGCACTAATAATAACCATTTGCGGAGAAACTTCAAGAAGGAACTCTTCAGAGGTGGATGTCTTTGATCCGTGGTGCCCTGCTTTAAGGACAGTAGAAGAAACTTCCATGACACGACAAACGGGATCCACGTTATCTTTACACCACTCTTTTTTAGAAAGAATCTCTTTTTCTTGCGCAGCGTAAGCATCTCCGGTAAAAAGAAAGCTGTAATCTCCAAAAACAAAACGGGAAACAATGGATGTGCTATTGGAGTCATCTATGTACTCATCTTCAAGACTCTCAAAAGGGTAAAGAATGTCCATATGGAAATCGTTTGCCGATATCCTCATCCCCGCCCGAGCAGTACGATAACTGTCTACTTCTTCTTCCCATCTGTGAAAAACCTGGCTATCCTCTCTTACACCGGTATAAAGAATCTCTTCTACGTTGTAGCGACGCAACACCTCCACCAGTCCGGAAATGTGATCGTAGTGCGGATGAGTAAGAACTATCAAGTCTATAGAGTCATAAAAAAGCATCTCTCTTCCCAACGTCTCTAAAACAACTTCTCCGGGACCACCATCGATAAGTATGCGGTGACCTTGAGGGGTTTTTATCAGCGTGGCATCTCCTTGACCCACGTCAATAAAAACAACTTCCAGCTCCGCTCCTCTCAAAGAGAAAAGTACTCCCCAAGAAAGATAGTTGAGAAGAATCAAGAAAGCAAAAAATATGAAAACTTTCTTCTTCATTTACTTTAACCGAAAAACCACCATAAGGTGGCTTTTCGAGCAAGAAGGGATAAAGCTAGTCCGCCTTACCCAGAATCTTGAACATCTTTGTTCCGCAAGTAGGACAAGTTCCGGAGAGGGCTCTTCTTTTTGTATCGCCCTTTCCTTTCATTTCAACTTCCTTTGCTTCTTGCATTTCACGTTTTGCTTTGCATTTTACACAGTATCCTTCTGACATAATAGTTGTTTATATAAGATTTAAAATATGACCTTTAGGTTATTATAACTGAAAAACTTAAAAGTTCAAGTTAAATGGCGATTTTTTGAACTTACGACCTTTAAGTTACTCTATCAGAAAATCCGTAAAAATCAACCCATCTTCTCTTTACTGCACCCTTTGAGAGCTTCTTCGATGATCTTTTCCATGTCCAGCTTCTCCTCCTCTCTTTCTATATCCTCCACCTTCACCCTTGTTGATG
>CAZPZV010000001.1:29500-49251 GCA_964591185.1 uncultured Candidatus Saccharibacteria bacterium
ATGTCCAGCTTCTCCTCCTCTCTTTCTATATCCTCCACCTTCACCCTTGTTGATGGATGGCGTGGAAGAAAGCGCGCGCAACAATCTTCTTCCGGAAGCATGGAGATGTCATAACTCCCAATACGCTTTGCTTCTTTTATAATCCCCTCTTTATCTTCCCCAATAAGAGGACGGAAAACGGGCATGTTTACCGATGAATCGGTGGCCGTCATGTTTTCTACCGTTTGTGATGCAACCTGTCCCAAGCTTTCTCCGGTGATAAGAACGGTTGAAGAGATCTTTTCCGCGATACGCATCATCGCTCTACGATAAGCAATAACACGAAACCTTTCTTCTACATGAAGGAGAATCTGTTTTTGCACTTCAGCAAAAGGCACAAGGTAAACTACGGACTCCCCTTGTATTTTGGAAAGCAGTTGTACAATGCGGCGCACTTTCTCTATTGAAGCGGAAGAAGTGACAGGATAGGCGTGAAAGTGAACAAAACTTACCTTCATTCCCCGACGCATCATACGAAAAGCAGATACCGGAGAGTCTATTCCTCCGGAGAGAAGAGCAACTCCCTTTCCTCCGGTGCCCACAGGAAGCCCTCCTTCGCCCCTTATCTTCTCTGTGTAGATGTAGGTTTTCTCCGGGGTTATCTCCACAAAACAGGTTACCTGCGGAGAGTGCAGGTCCACCTTTACCTCTTTGTATTTTAAGACTTCGGCTCCTATCTCGGCGGAAGCTTGCTGTGAATTAAGGGGAAACTCTTTATCGGAACGAAACGTAGTGATACGAAAAGAACTAAAAGAACGATCCTTTAGAATATCAATGACTTTCTTTTTTATCTCTTCCATGTCTGAATCAACCAGCTCTGCAAAAGAAAAGTTGGCGATTCCAGGTATTTTTTTTAAAACTTCTTCTACATCCTCCCTGTCGGAAAAGAGCAGTACCCTTCCTCTAGAGAGGGTAACTTTGCAATCGGGAAGAGCCCTTTTTATATTCAAGGCAAGCCGTTTTTCAAAGAAACGACGGTTCTTTCCTTTTATGCCGATCTCTGCATAATGACAAACTACACAGTTCATTACTGATTTATCTCGCTTATGATTGCTTCTGCATCAAGTCCGTACTTCTCTGCCACATCCCCCAGCTTTAAAAACTCTATCTCTTGCGCGGCAAAAGCACAGCTAAGACAAGGAAGACCGTGTTTTTGTAGTACTTCTTCTCCTTTTTCCGTTTTTAATATCTCAGCGATAGTTGTATCTTTGTTAATCATTTTATTATACCTCCTCCGAGCAGTTCCCCGTCCCTGTAAAAGACAGCGGACTGTCCGGAACAAACGGCAAACTGGGGAGAGAGGAAAGTTAATTTATCTTTTTTTAATACGGCTCGCTTTAAAGGGGAGCCATACCTTATCCTCGCTTCTACTTCTAAAGGAACCTCCTCTTTTATGTTTACATCCTTCAACTCTACCTCTTTTTGATAAAGATCTTTCTTTTCTTTGGTAACAATAACAGTACTGCCTCTTTTTTCCAAGACGTAGTAAGGTCCTCCGGGAAGATCCAGTCCTTTTCTTTGTCCAGTGGTGTAAAAAGAAGATCCTTTGTGCTCTCCAAGAACACTTCCTTTTTTGTTTACTATCTTTCCCGGAGAATCTTTTATAAGATGAGAAACATTTCCAAAACAAAAGTTTTGTGACTCCTTGCCAACAGGAAGATTCATTTTCGAAGCCATCTTCCGCACTTCACTTTTTTTATACTCTCCTAAGGGGAAGATCACTTTTTTTATCTCTTTTTTATCCAGCATCCAAAGAAAGTAAGACTGATCTTTTTCTTTGTCTTTAGCAACAAACAATCTATTGTCTTTCTTTCTTATATAGTGCCCTGTGGCGACAAAGTCGAATTCTGAAAGATGACGTAGTAGTTCACCAAACTTTATCTCTTTATTACAGAAAACACACGGATTGGGAGTGATTCCTTTTTTCAATCCTTGAAGAAGAGATTTTATCACCTTGTCCTTAAACTCTTTTTGTAGATCTAAAACCTGAAAGGGAATGCCTAGTGTGTCGCAAACTTTTCTGGCATTCTCTTCTCCTTTCGCTTCAGGGAAAAAACGTGCAAAAACTCCCGTTACAGAATACTTCTCTTTTAGCAAAAGAGCGGTAATAGAGGAGTCCACTCCTCCGGACATACAAACTGCAACTTTACTTTGCTTCATAATCCTTTACCGCCGCCCTCACTCCGGCAAGCGCCAGTGAGGCACAGTGCGTTTTTACCTTGGGCAAGTATTCCAGATTCTCCACCATCTCTTTTTCTGTTAAAGATACCGCTTCTTTTATGTTCTTCCCGATAATCATCTCGCAAACAACATCGGAAGTGGCAATGGCCGCAGCACAACCAAGAGTGCGAAAAGAGGCACTGCTTATCTTTCCTTCCTCCACCTTTATATATATCTCCATCTCATCCCCGCACCTCTCATTTCCCACCACTCCCACTCCATCGGCATCCTCAATCACCCCAAAGTGCTTGGGGTTTAAAAAACGGTTCATTGCTTCTTTGGAGTAGTAGTTTTTCATCTTCCTGATATTTTTCTTAATCTTTCTACTATGGGAGGAAGTTTAGAGAGTAGATAATCAATCTCTTCGTTTGTTGTGTCTTTTCCCAGTGTAATGCGCAACGAGCCGTGGGCCATACGGTGCGACAACCCTAAGGCAAGAAGGACGTGCGAAGGGGAAAGAGAGTGTGAGGCACACGCAGACCCCGTAGAAACGGCTACTCCTTCTTCATTAAGGGCAATAAGCAGACTCTCTCCTTCAACGCCCTCAAAAGCCAAATTTACGTTGTTTGGCGACCTTTTTATCCTGCTTCCGTTTAGATGTACTCCTTTTATGTCCAGCTCATCTATTACCCTATCCCTCATCTCTATCATCTTCTCATCTCTTTCTATCTCTTCCACCGCCTTGCCCAACCCTACAATAGCGGGAACGTTCTCTGTTCCGGGATGCAGTCCCCTCTCGTGTGATGCTCCGTGCATCACCGGAGAAAGATTCACTCCTTCACGGATATAAAGAGCACCCACTCCTTTCGGGCCATATATCTTGTGTCCACTAATGGTAAGAAGGTCCACTTTCAACTCATCCACATCACAAGAAAAGTAGTTCACTGCCTGTACCGCGTCAGTATGAAAAAGAATTTTCTTTTTTCTTTTTCTGTTAACCTCCTCTATGGCTCTTCCTATCTCCGCGATAGGCTGAACTGTTCCTATCTCGTTGTTTACATACATTACGGAAATCAGAACCGTATCTTCTCTTATCTCTTTTAACACGTCCTCTACTCTAACCACACCTTCTTTGTAAACGGGAAGGTGCGTCACTTCCGCTCCGGACGCTTTGCACGGATTGAGAACAGCGCTGTGCTCAATAGAAGAGGTGATAATATGTCCTCCATTTACACTTCCCAGTATGGAAAGATTGTTTGCTTCTGTGGCCGAAGAGGTAAAAACCACCTCTCTTTCTTTTGAATTAAGAAAGTTTGCCACTCTCTTTCGTGCTTTGTCTATAGCAAAAACCGCCTCTTCTCCAAAGTTGTGCAAAGAAGACGGATTACCGAACTTTTCCCTGAAAAAGGGGAGCATCTCTTCAAAGACACTCTCTTTTGTTGGTGTTGTTGCTGCGTGATCGAGATATATCATTTTAAATGGGACAACTTAACTGAATAAAGGGAGTCTTTTATCGCTTTATTTACCTTTTTCCACGCTTTTGAGGCAGTGCACGTTCCATTGCGCGGACAGTTCTTTTCCATGCAATCAACAACGAAAACAGGCTCTTCTAAAGCTTCAAAGATATCCTTTAAAGTAACTTCTTTTTGAGGCAGAGTATACCCTCCGGCAGATCCTCTTTTAGATATCACTAAACCATTCTTTTCTAGTCTGGAAAATATCTTTTCCAGATAATCAAAAGGAATCTCCTCTTTTTCCGCAATAATGCGTAAAGAGAGAGGTTTTTCCCCCAGAAGTATCATCGCCCTTAGAGCGTACTGTGATCGTTTTGTTGCTTTCATAATTCCGACTCTTATGGTCGGCTTTGATTATAGCAAAGATATCCCATTTTACAAGAGTAAAATTTTAGGTAAAATATAGAGGCAGGCCGGGATGATGAAACTGGTAAACATGCAGCACTCAAAATGCTGTGGGCTTTGCCCTTGTGGGTTCGAGTCCCACTCCCGGCACCGGTGAGGGGTTGTAAATGCACACTTTTAAATACAGGAGGTTGAAATGTCTAGTGAAAAAATAAAAAAGCTAGAAGAAGAAGTTGCCATCCTCAAAGAAGAACTGGCAAGAAAAGAAACTGAATTAGAAGAAGCAGAAAAAACTATCCAAACATACAGATATCATCGTCGTAGCATCTCTGAAGATTATGACTACGACTAAACTTTAAGGAGGTGATAAAATGGCAATAACAATCAGTTTCGATACTTTTTCCGCATATTTAATTCACAGAGGGGTAACCCTGTGCAGAGCTTTCGTTTATGACAGCATCTACGGTTCCGGTACAGGAGTAACGTATGAAAATGGTTATGGAGCGACTTCGATTATAACTCCACGGAATCCCATTGCCGCATGGAGAGGAACACAGTTTATAAAACATTTCAGAACAATCAAACACGAAACGCTTTATGTTGTCTGTTATGCGGGGATAAGAAACGGAAAAGAGACCGAGGCGCTTCATCACGTTATAAATATAATTGGATGGGAGAAATACAAAACAATCATGACGCTTCCCGTCCCGCAAGAGATTATAGACATTTACACAACTTCGCAAGAACGCCCTCCTCTTTTTTCTTTGGAGGAAGAAAAAAGAGCGGGAACAGTAGAATAGAAAAGAGGGGTTCACAAAGAACCCCTTTTTTGTTTTCCCTCCTTTTTGGTCGCGAAGAGAGAAGCGGATCGAAGAACCATCCTTCAAGGGGGGTAAGTCCCTTGGAAAACGGCTCCAAACCGGGTAGGTGAGATCCGCATTCTCTTCTCCGCGCCGGAGAGAAAAAGAAACTTTTTCGCTCTGGCACAGAGAAAAACCCCCGTTTTTGCGGGGGCTTTGTTTGCGGTGTAAAAAAGTATTTACTGCAAAGCCCCCTTCTCAAGAGGAAGGACTACAGTGCTAATAAGTGTAAATACTCTGTTTCTCATATTACGCAAATTATAGTCTAACTTTTTTAAAAGTCAATAGATGTTCTTTTGAGGTGAAAAAGCACTCCTCCCGCGTGGTGCGCCACGCTTCTCATATAACACCCACTGCTACACTTTATCTTAAAATCAATCAAAGGAAAATCCCCACAAACCAATATCTCTTTCCACTTCTCTTTTATCTCTTCTTGCCGAAAATCACCTTTTACCTTTTCTATCTTCCACAGTATCTCTTCTTTTAATTCCAGCGCACTCCTGTAATAAACATCTCCCAGTTCTATGCTGTAAATATGGGCCTCTTTTAGCGGTATCTCTATCTCCCCTATCTTTCCTTCCCTACTCCACTTAAAGAGAGGTTTTCCTTTTACACGGTAACTGGAGTAAGGGGGAAAGGGAAAGACAAACTCTCCCTTTATGCTCTTTAGTTTTTCTTTTATACTCTCTTCCACTTGCCTTTTCTGGGGAATGCCAAGCAAATCGTAACTGTCGGTGGAAAGTCCGAAAAGGATGCTTCCCTCATACTCTTTGTCATACTTTAAATGCTCGTGAAAAGAAGAAAGATCCTTTCCGTACACCAGAAGAACCAATCCTTCGGCCATGGGATCAAGACGTCCGGCGTAGGCAATCTTTTCTTTTTTCCAAACATCCTTTTTTTTAAGCTCTTCTATTAGATAAAGAGGAGAAACTCCTAATGGTTTGTAAGCGGTAAAAAGAGGCATAGTATTAAGATGTTCCCAGTATTTTTATTACCGAGCAGTAATCCTCTATTTTTTGCACCGCTTTTTTAAAGCTTTCATTCTGGGGAAGGCACTCTATCTCCAGAAAAAAGTAGTAATCCCACTTCTCTCCAACGCTGTTTGCCCGGGAGTGCAACTTGCTCAGATTGAGATCTTCATCGGCAAAAGCGCTAAGAATATCGCGCAGTATCCCCGGCCTGTCTTTTAAGCTGACTATCATCAGTGTCCTGCTCGCACTCCATTTTTCACGAGACCCTTTGGAGATGATATAGAACTCGGTAGTGTTTCCTTTCCTGTCTTCTATGTTTTCCGCCATTATCTGCAAGCCGTACTCTTCTGCTGCCTCTCTACTACAGATAAAAGCGGTGCCTGGTTCCTTGGAGATAGCCGTGGTGGAGCTTTCTTGAGGCTCCAGTTCAGCATGAGGAAGGTTTAAGCTAATCCACTTGCGACACTGAGCAAGAACTTGCGGATGGGACTTTATCTTTTTTATCTCTCCACCTGCTGCAACGAGATGGTGGTGGATCTCTTCTTTGTGTGAAGACACTATCCACAAGGGTTTCTCCATGGCACAATCCAGTGTTTCGATAATAATCCCGTTAGTAGAGTTTTCAATGGGAACGATACCGAAATCCGCTCCTTTTTCCACTTCCTCGAAAACCTGCGTTATGGTGGAAGAGAAAAGAAAACCCCCCTCTTGGGGAAAGATCTTTTTTGCTACAGTGTGGGAAAATGTTCCCTTGGGACCCAAACAACAAACTTTATACATAGCTAATCCACTTTTCATTATTACGAACAGCATCATTGTAGGCTTCTTTAATCTCTTCTGTTTTTTCTCTGCAAGAGAAGACTGTATCATCAATACTGGCGATAGCGTTCACCTCCACCGCCGTTCCCACAAAAAAGGCTTCATCATAATTCTGCAAATCTTCTCTTTTTATCTTTATCTCTTCTACTGCATAACCTTTCTCTTTTATTATCTCTATAACACTGTCTCTGGTTATTCCCGGAAGAATTAGTCCCTTTTTCGGGGTATAAAAAACATCTCCTTTAACGAAAAATATGTTTTCCCCCGGTCCTTCGGCGACACATCCTTCTTCATCAAGGAGAAGAGCTTCATCACAACCCTCTCTGTTTGCTTCAAGAGAGGCGATAATAGAGTTTACATAGTGCCCGGAAACCTTGGCTGTCATCACCAAAGAGTGAGGAGTTATGCGAGAAAAAGAGGATATCTTTACCGCTACGGCATCTTTTTTCAGATACTTGCCCCAAGGCCAAGCGGCAACAACACAGTTCACCGGTGCTTCTTTAGGAAGAAGTCCCATCTTTTCTCCGTAAAAGAATATGGGACGGATGTAGCACTCTTTAAATCCGTTTACCTTAACCACTTCTTTTACTGCGGAGAGTATCTCTTTTTGTGAATAAGGGACGCTCATACCCATCACTTCTGCAGAGTGAAACAGTCTTTCTATGTGCTCCTTTAATCTGAAAACCGCCGGGCCTTTTGTTGTTTCATAACAACGAATACCCTCAAAAACAGCCGATCCGTAATGCAGACTGTGATTTAAAACGTCTATTTTAACTTCTTCTCTAATTTCTCCGTTAAACCAGAACATTTAACCAGGTGAAAAACTATAAGTCCGGAGAGCACTCCGACCAAGGCTCCCGCCACTATATCCGAAGGCCAGTGGACACCTACATACACACGCGAAATACCAACAAGAGAAGAGAGGGCAAACAAAACTATGCTCATCTTTTTGTTGTAAAAGTAGGTAACTGTAGCCAGGGCAAATAAGAAAGATACATGTCCCGAAGGAAGACTGAGGTTATCGGAAAAAGGAACAAGCAAGCTTACGCCGTCCATAAAATCATATGGACGCAAACGAGGAACAAGACTGCGTATCATCTCACAAATAGCGTAGCGGACAAGAAAAGCGGTAAGAAAGGCTTCTCCAACAAAAAGAAGGTTTTTCTTGTAATCTTTGATGAGCAGATAAAAGAAGGGTAGTAAAAGAAAGTAAGGGAGAATCTTGGCGCAAAAATAAAAGAAAAAATCAAGAAGAAACCAGCTCTCTGCTAAATCATTTAGAAGGTGGAAAAGATATATGTCAACGTTCATAAAGAAGATTGTGTATCAGGCAACAAATAGTAAGAGGCCCCACTCCTCCGGGAACGGGAGCAAGAAAAGAAGCTTTTCCTTCCACGCTTGATCGATGCACATCACCTTTCACATTTCCTTTATCGGAACTGCTCCCCGTATCAATGACCACCGCTCCCTTTTTTATCATATCTCCTTTTATAACACCCGGGCTTCCTGTTCCGGAAACAACAATATCCGCTTTCTTGGTAAAAGAAGAAAGATCTTTAGTGGAACGGTTAAGCATACTCACCGTCGCTCCTTCACGAACGAAATAGAGAAACAAAGGCTTTCCGACAAGCTTTCCCGATCCTACTATAGCAACATGTGCACCTTTAACCTTAATCTTGTACTCCATAAGAACACACCTTACGGCACCAACAAGAGGAGGAAGCATATTAGTAGTGTTATTGTAGAATTTTCCCGCAGAAAAATCGGAGAGCATATCCACATCTTTTTCTGCAGGCACGCTGTTTAATACAGCCGAAGTATCTACAGACAAAGGAAGAGGAAGTTGCACAATGATACCGCTTTCCTCAAGTAGAGAGATCTCTTTTTGCAGTTCTTCTGTGGAGATGTCTTCGGTAAAACGGTACACGGAAACGGGAACACCTATCTTTTTTCCCGCTTTTTGCTTCATTTTTATATAAAGAGAAGAAACGGGATCGTTTCCCACCTGAACCACGGCAAGAGAAGGAGTTTTGTCTCTTGTTTTCACTTCTTCTTTTAATATGGACAGCTCTCTATCGGCTATCTTTTTTCCATCCATTATCTTCATAGAAGGGGGAATTTAGCGCAAAGCGCCTTAACTTCTTCTCTTACTTTTTCTCCGCTCAAAGCTTTGCTTATAAGTGACGCTATCTCTTCCATTTCTTTTTCTTTCATTCCGCGAGTGGTTATCGCCGGAGTTCCCAAACGGATACCCGAAGGATTGAAAGGAGGATTTTCGTCAAAAGGTATGGCGTTCTTGTTTACCATAATACCGTTCTCTTCGAGTATCTTTTGCGCCTCGCTTCCGCCCATGTCACTTAGGTGAATAAGCAAAAGGTGATTGTCTGTTCCTCCGGAAACGATATGAAAGTCTCTTTTTTGCAGTTCCTCGGAAAGCTTGCGACAGTTGTTTACAATCTGTTTTGCGTAAGCGGTAAAAGAGGGGTCTGTAGCCTCTTTAAGGCAAACGGCAATGGCAGCTATCTGATTCTCGTGAGGCCCTCCTTGTAGTCCGGGAAAGACCGCTTTATCAATCTTTTCCGTTATCTTCTCATCTTTCTTTATGCCACTTTGCGTAACCATAATAACAGCTCCTCGCGGTCCGCGTAAAGTCTTGTGCGTAGTGGTAGTGATAACATGAGCGTAAGGAGAAGGATCAGGATGAACTCCGGCAACCACCAGTCCCGCTATGTGCGATATATCGGCGCAAAGATAAGCTCCAACCTCGTCAGCTATCTCGCGGAAACGTTTGAAATCTATGATGCGCGGATAAGCGGTTGCTCCACAAAAAATAATCTTCGGCTTTTCTTTTAAAGCAACTTCCCGTACCTCATCGTAATCGATAAGCATTGTTTCTTTATCAACTCCGTAAAAAACAGAGTCGTAGTACTTTCCGGAAAAGTTAACCTTCCAACCGTGTGTAAGGTGACCTCCGGAAAGAAGATTCATTCCCATCACCTTTTCTCCCGGCTCTGCAAGAGCGAAGTAGACAGCGTGATTTGCCGGAGATCCGGAGTAACCTTGAACATTGGCATAAGGAACATTGAACAGCTCTTTGGCGCGTTCCTGGCAAAGCATCTCTACTTCGTCTATGTGTTCGTTTCCTCCGTAGTAACGTTTCTTGGGATATCCTTCGGCATACTTGTCGCTGAGAACAGTGGACAGCGCCTCCAGCACTGCGTGAGAAGTGTGGTTTTCCGAAGGTATCATCTCCAAGGTAGTGTCTCTTCTTTCTTCCTCTTTTTTTATTATCTGATAAATTTGGGGATCCCCTTTTTTTAAGTTTTGCATATTATCTAGTATACATGTTTATAGAGTTCCATAAAAGATACCCTTCATAATCTTCTCCTAAAGCGTCGCGAACGGCCTTTATTTGTAAATAAACTTCTTCTTTTCCGTAAACCGCTCCCATATTGAAGTCCTGCAACCAAGGCCGTATCTTCGCCCCGTTCCCGCGCTCTCTGGCTCTAGCTAAAGAGTAGTAGACCACCTCATAAGGATAAAGGGCGGGATTTTCTTTGCCCAAGAATCCGGAAGCGTAATGTGAAGGATATACCATGGGAGAGATGTAGTCAAAGTAAGGAAGGGCATCCTCTAGTACCTGACCTATTCCCAAATCATTGCGGGCCACAGTAGTCAAACCAAACAAACTGGCCGATATCTTTCCATCCACATTACTTCGCAGATAAGCATAAAAGCTCTTTATCACTTCTCTTCTGCTTTTACCGTCCCAGAAAGGATATACCGCGGAAGAAAGATCCCCATCACTGGGAAAACGTATATAATCAAAATTCACTTCATGAAAACCGTAATCAAGGGATCTTTGTGCAATCTGCGCATAGTACTCCCACGACTCTCTTGCAGCCGGATCAATCCAGTACAATCCCAACCTGTCCTCCCACAAGGAACCATCCTTGTTCTTTATCGCCAGATCGCTGCGTTGCAAGGCAAAGAGGGGGTCTTGAAAAACAGTTACCCGGGCGATAAGATAGATGCCTCTATCACTTAGCTCTCTTAAAAAGGAGTGGCTCAAGGTATCAAAAAACACCTTTCCGGAAAAATCTTTTACATCAATAACCAGTGTGTTTATGTCTGTTTCCTCTAAAAGGGAGATAACTCTTTCTTCTCTTGTCGTCGTCCAAGCGGTGAGATATGCTCCCCTTTTTTCCTCTACTGACATATGAAAATAATCTTCCGCAACGATACGGTTCTGCAAAAAGATAAAAAACAAAACTGCTTCTATCATAGAGTGGCAAGAATGACCGCCCCTTTTACCGGATCAGTAGCCGGAGAAGAAACTTCAGCCAAAGAAGAAACTTTTTCTTTGAAAGTGTGATATACCTTTTCTGATTGAAAAACTCCTCCGGAAACAACCAAGGGAAACCTTTGAGTAAAGTTTAGCTTTTCCACTACCGTGTTGGCGGAAAGAGCCAGCTCCTCTGCTGCTTTTTCCAGTATCTCTCGGGCAACAAAATCATCTCCCGCCATATCCACGAAAACCGATATCTGTGGAATATAACGCATAAAATCAGAGTAAACAGCCTTTCTTAGCTCTTCAGGTGAAGATATCTTCCACCCTTCAAACAAGATCTCTGTTATTTTTGTTTTCTCTCCCCTGCCATCAAGGTGCTTTGCAACAGCACGAAAAGCCTCCATGCCGATATAGAAAGCAGATCCCTCGTCAGCAAGATAACCCCATGAACTGCACACCGCTTCACCATCTTTCCATCCGTGAGCTACGGCTCCCGTACCGGCAATAAGCACAACTCCTTCTTTTTCCTTTGTTCCTGCACGGAAAGCGGAAAGCTGATCGCTTCCCACCACTATCTTTCCTTCCAGGCCCTTCTCTTGAAGCATCTTTATAATTCTCTCCTTTTCTGCCCTGTACTCTTCTTCCACTGCCGGAAGTGCAATAAAGGAGGATGTTATCTCTCCTTCTTTAACTTCTTTTATAAGTGTATATATATTCTCCACACTCTCTTTTACTCCCATATTACGCGGACTGGACGGGCCACCAACAACGCGAGCAGTGATGTTGCCTTCCTTGTCCGCTAAGGCAACGGTGGTTTTTGTTGCTCCTCCATCAACTCCTATGTACATGGTCTTTGGCCACAGTATGTGGGTTAATAACAACTCTGTTATCAATTACTACGCCCGGCATAAGAGAGCAGTTGATACCGATTTTTACACCATCTCCCAACACCGCTCCCATCTTTTTCCTTTTGGTTTCTTTTACTTCTTCTCCGTCAAAACGCAGATTGGCTATAACTGTTCCCGCAGCAATAGCACAACTCTCACCGATAACGGAATCCCCGATATAAGCAAGGTGCGGAATGGATGTGTTGCTAAAGATAACTGACTCTTTTATTTCTACAGAACATCCGATACGACAGTTGTCGTGTATAACCGTGTTCTCTCGCAGATAAGCGGAGGGACCAACAACGGTGTTCTTTCCGATATAGACAGGCCCTTCAATATACGTTCCCGACTTAATAAGACTTCCTTTTTCCAGTACTACCTTTCCCTTTATATTCACTCCTTCTTCAACAACTCCTTCTCTCTTCTCTTTTTCTTCTAAGAGGAGTTTTTGCGCTACCTTAAGCATATCCCAAGGATAGCTCACCGCTTGCCACTCCTCTGCTTTTTGAAAATAAATAGGGCCGTTGTAATTGTTGATATAGTCAACTATCTCATACTCTCCACGAGAGGATTTCTCTATACTCTCCTTGAAAAAATCCTTATTCAAAAAGTAGCATCCGACATTGATGATGTTGCTCACCGGCTTTTCCGGTTTTTCCACTAAATCTTTTATCTCATCTCCCTCGGTGATTACTTGTCCGCAACCCGTAGGATCTTCCACTTCTTTCACCAGCATAGAAGGGTTTTTTTGAAGCATTCCTTCTATATCCTTTTTCTTGTAAACATCATCCCCGTTAAGAATAATGAACTGCTCTCCGAGAAAGGGAAGGGCGGTCATGGCAGCATCCCCCGTTCCTAACTGTTCTTTTTGCTCTACATACTTTATGCTCATTCCCTTGTACTCTTCTCCAATCTGCTCTTTTATTACTTCTCCCTTGTAACCGATAACGATAACCACCTCTTCTACCAGTCCGGTGAGCTCCTCTAGAGTGTTCTCCATAATCGTTTTGTCTAGGATGCGCAAAGAAGGCTTGGGACGTGTAAAAGTCAAAGGCCTTAGTCTGGTTCCTTTGCCGGCAGCAAATATGACAGCTTTAATCATTTTTTCTCCAATATTTTTGCTATGTCCACCTCTTTTCTTTCTCCGAGATGGAAAACCTTTCTATCTTCTTTATAGAACAGCCCTACCGGTATGGATGCATCATCGTTGTAATCCCATTCAGAAGAAACCTCTCTTGCTTTCTCTTTATCAAAAGGTCCTTCCACTTCATAAACTTTCTCGTTGTAAAGAGGAAAGGTGTTAAACCAAGCCACACAAGGTTGCAGTATCTCAATAAAGGAAAATCCCTTGTGTTCCATTCCTTTACGTATAAGGTCGGCTAGGTGCTCTGTTTTAGCCGAGTATCCGCGAGCAATAAAGCTGGCGTTAGAGGCAAAAGCAAGTTTCATTGGATTGATAGGATACTCTTCATTGCCTTGCGGAGATGAGCCCGTCTTTAATCCTTGCGGACTGGTGGCGGTAAACTGTCGCGCAGTGAGCGCAAAAGCACGGTTGTCATGCACCAGTACGGTTATATCCACGTTCCTTTTTGCCGCGTGAATGAAGTGCTCCACTCCTTCGTTGTAATTATCTCCATCCCCCGTACAACAGACAACATTTAAATCCGGTCTGGCAACCTTTATTCCTTGAGCGGAAGCTACCGCTCTTCCGTGCAAAGAGCAGAAACTGTCCACATTCATATAATCAACTATCTTTCCGTGACATCCTATTCCGGCGACAAGAACAGTGTCTTTTTTTATAACCTCTCCCAGGGCTTTCTCTATGCCAAAGTTGCCACACCCCGGACACCAAGTATTTTTTGTGTTTAGTTTGATCATTGGATTGCTTTTTTAACTCTTTCTTTTAGATCGTTTACCGTAAAGGGCCGTGCGTCATACTTTAGTATCTCCTCATCTATCCGTGCTCCGTGGGCACGCATAATGAAAGCTCCTTGACCCGTGGAGTTGTTTTCCATGGAGATAACTTTCCTTGCCCCTTCCAAGGCTTTCTTTAGGCTCTCCTTGGGGAAGGGCTGGAAGACAAGCAGTTGTACTACACGCAATCCCAGCTCTTCTGCAACCTCTAGTGCTATACCTTTGTTTGATCCCCAAACCAAGAGCACATCCTCTCCTTCTCCGTAACTTTTTACCGGATTAGAGTTTTCCACTCTTTGCAAAAGATCTTCATGCTTTTTTAGTCTTCTGTCTTGTTGTTTTTGTACTACTTGAGGATCCTCTGTGGAGATACCATCATCCGTATGCTCGTATCCGGTAACTTTGCCCAGAGAAGTAACTTCTCCTTCTTCTTTTACTTGTGGCTCTGTGAAAGAGTAACTGTTTTCTGCAAGCTCTTTGTCTAAAAGAATTATCGCCGGTAAGCGGTAAGTCCAAGCAACGTTCATCGCCTCAGCAGAGAGTTCGTAGGCTTCTTCTGCGTCTCCGGGAGCAACAACGTAACGTGTCATATCTCCGTGTCCGCTAAAGAGAGTAAAGAGGAGGTCCGCTTGCGCTGTGTAGGTGGGAACACCTGTAGCCGGACCGGCTCTTTGACTGAGAGCGACAACTAAAGGGGTTTCCGCTTGCGCGGAAAGGCTGACTGATTCCGTCATAAGAGCAAACCCTCCTCCGGAAGTACCCACCATAGTCTTTCTTCCTGCATAAGCGGCTCCAATAGCTGCACTGGCGGTAGAAAGCTCACTCTCGGGTTGAAAAGTAGCAACACCGTCAATTGTGGAAAGGAAGTGCAAGATTCCTGTGGAAGGAGTCATAGGATAGGCATAGTAGTCACTCATTCCCGCTCTCAGTGCACCCAAGGCCACCGCTTCACTTCCACTGATAATGGGCAAGTGTTCTTTGTTTAAATCTTCGATTTTTAAAACTTCTTCTGTTTTATCGTAGGCAACTTTAGCTACCTCTAAGTTCTTTTCTGTCTCAATAGGAAGCTCTCTTTTGAGCACCTCTTCTGTTTTCTCCCAGCTCATTCCCACTACCTTGGCGAAACTGGCCACAAGGGCAGTGTTTTTCATGATGGGGATTCCTTTCGCTTCTTCCACTATCTCTCCTAAAGGAACGCCTACTCCTCTTCCTTCCGCACTCTCTGAGTCGTAAAGAATTACAGAGTCTTCTTTTAATCTGTCTTTGTGTCTTTCTATGGTGTCTTCATTTAAAGCAAGAAGAACATCCACTTCCTCTTTTACCGCGCGCTTACCGTCCTCTGTGGCTCGCACCAAGGAAAAGTTGTGACCTCCCTTGATAAGGGACTGGTAATCTTCATGGATAAACACCTTGTATCCGTGAAAGCTCATAAGCTGAGCAACGACAAGTCCCGCTTTTTTCGAGCCTTCACCTGCTGCTCCTCCAACTAATATATTGTACATTTTTATTCAACGGTTACACATTTACTAAGATTGCGGGGCTGATCGACATCCAGACCCCTCAGATGGGCTACATAGTAGGCAAACATCTGCAGTGGCACTACCGACACTATGGGAGATACGACTTCTTTTGTCTGCGGAATATAGATAACATCATCAACCAGATCCGCCACCTCCTTGTCTCCTTTTGTGGCAAGAGCGATTACTCTTCCTCGACGTGCTTTTATCTCCTCTATGTTTGATAGCATCTTATCACGAACCGAGTCGTTTAGACAAACGGCAAAGGTGGGGAAGTTTTCGTCAATGAGCGCCAAGGGCCCGTGCTTCATCTCTCCCGCAGAATATCCTTCGGCGTGGATATAAGATATCTCTTTTAACTTTAACGCCCCTTCAAGCGCAACAGGATAGCTGTACTTGCGACCTATATAAAGAAAGTTGCTGTAATCCTTGTACTTTTCTGCTATCTTTTTTATCTCTTTGTTTTTCAGTATCTCTTCCACCACCTCAGGTATGCACGCTATCTCCTCTGTAAACCTCTGCCCTTCTTCCAAAGAAAGAGACTTTTCTCTGCCCAAAAAGAGAGAGATGAGAGCCAGTACGGACACCTGCGAAGTAAAAGCCTTGGTAGAGGCAACCCCTATCTCAGGACCGGCGTGATTGTAAACCCCGGCGTGCGTCTCTCTGGCAATAGACGAACCGACAACATTGACTACACCTAAAGCGAGACCACCCTTGCTCTTTATTTCTTTTAAAGAAGCAAGAGTGTCCGCTGTTTCTCCGGACTGGGAGACAAAAATAGAAACTTCGTCTTCAAGCAAGGGCTGTTTTTTGTACTTAAACTCGGAAGCAAGGTGTACTTCAGCAGGTATACCGGCAAACTCTTCTATCATATACTCTCCCACAAGACCGGCATAGTAAGATGTACCACAAGCAATGATGTTTATCTTTTTCGCTCTGCAGATCTCTTCTTTTTTATCTTGCAGGCCCCCAAGAACCGCTTTTCCTTCTTCTTTGTTTATCCTTCCACGAATAGAGTTCTGAATAGACTCGCTCTGCTCGTATATCTCTTTGAGCATAAAGTGCTCGTATCCTCCTTTTTCTGCCTCCTCTATGCTCCAGTCCAGTTCCGTTTTTTCTTTTTCTACGGTGACATTATCCAGGTCGGTTATATAAAAGTTGTCTTTGGTCAGTGTAGCCACTTCACCATCTTCCAGAAAAACCATCTCTTTAGAGTGGGAGAGTATCGCTGTAGGGTCAGAGGCAACAAATCCTCCGGAAGAGTTGATGGATATAACCAAGGGGCTAAACATTCTTGCAGCAACTATTTTTTGCGGCTCGTCTTTGCAGGCAACCACCACCCCGTAAGCGCCTTTAACCAGTTTTAACGCCTTTCTCACCGCATCCTCTAGATCTCCTTTGTAAAACTCTTCTACAAGGTGAGCAATGACCTCTGTATCTGTGTCCGAGGAGAAGTGGTGATTCTTTAGTTTTTTCTTTAGCTCTTTATAGTTTTCAATTATACCGTTGTGCACCACAAAGATGTTTTCTTTGCAGTCTGTGTGCGGGTGCGCGTTCTCTTCACTTACCACTCCGTGCGTAGCCCACCTGTTGTGACCTATTCCCATATTCCCCGGAGCGCTCTTTATCTTTTCTTTTAAGTTATTCAGCTTTCCTGTTGACCTGATGCGCTGAGGTTGTTTATCGAAAACAACCACTCCACTAGAGTCGTACCCACGATACTCCATCCTTTTTAAGGCGCTAAGAATAATGGGGCAAGCTTCTTTTTCTCCGATATACCCTATTATTCCGCACATACGATGTTAACCAGATTACTTCCCACAACGACCACCTTTTTTATCTCCTTGCCCTCAGTCCATTTTTTTGCTTCTTCTAGGGCTATCTTTTCTGACTTCCTTTCCGAGATATCTGCTCTTACTTCTTTTTTTGTTCTCACCTTACCATTTACCTGAATAATCATAGTTACAGTGTCTTCCTTGATCATCTTTTCATCGTATGTTGGCCACGGTTGTTCATGCACTTCTTTAAAAAGCTCTTCTGTAAACTGCGGAGCAAAAGGGGCAAGAATAGTAAGAAATGTTTTCATCTGCTTTTCTCCTATCTCCTCTATCTCGTTAATGAAAGTCATCATGGCAGAGATAGCAGTATTGAAGTGTAGTTTATCAATATCTTCAGTAACCTTCTTTATTGTTTTCTGTAATAATTTTTCCGTTTTTTCATTCTCCTTTCCTGTTTCTATCTTTCTTATACGGTCCATAAAGCGCTTTACTCCAACTATATTGCTTGCATCCCAAACCCCTCCTTGGTCATAAGGGCCCATAAAGCAAAGATACATGCGTACCGCATCAGCGCCGTGCTCTTCCACCTCTTTGTCCGGATCGATAACGTTCCCCTTTGATTTAGACATCTTTCTTCCGTCAGGTCCGAGAATGGTTCCTTGGTGACGCAGTTTAAGAAACGGTTCAGAGAAGTTAATGTGTCCCATGTCACGTAGCGCTTTAGTGAAAAAACGCGAGTACAAGAGGTGCAAGACAGAGTGTTCCGCTCCGCCGATATATATATCCACGGGGAGAAGCTCTTTTAACTTCTTTTTCTCCGCAAACTCTTTCTTGTTATGAGGATCAGCGTAACGCAGGTAGTACCAAGAGCTGCAAACAAAAGTGTCTAACGTGTCCGTTTCTCTTTTCGCTTTCTCTCCGCACTGCGGACAAAGCACTTCGCCAAAAGAAGAAGAGCGGGCAAGAGGAGACTTTCCCTCTTTAGGACGAAAATCATCTATGCGGGGAAGCATAACCGGAAGATTGTTATCGGGAATGATAGCGTGCTCTTCGCCGTCATAAAAAGTATAATCACGTCCCTCTTCTCCCCCCTTGTAGCAGTTTTTGCAGTAGATAACGGGAATAGGCGCGCCCCAGTAGCGTTGACGCGAGACAAGCCAATCACGTACTCTGTAGTTAACTTTCTTTTCTCCTTTTTTCTCTTTTTCCAAGTATTTTATTATCTTCTTTTTCGCTTCTGCGGAAGAAGTTCCGGAGAACTCTCCCGAGTGTACCGTTTCCCCCTCTCCCTCAAAGGGCAAATCTTCTAGAGAAGAGACAACTCTTTTTACCGGCATGCCGTGTTTTTGCGCGAAAAGATAATCACGGGAATCATGAGCAGGAACAGCCATTACCGCTCCCGTGCCGTAGTGAAGTAAGATATAGTCAGCGATAAAGACAGGAATCTCTTCTTTACTAAGAGGATTTATGGCTGTAACTCCTTGCAGCTTAACTCCTGTTTTTTCTTTAGTGTCGCTAATTCTCTCCATCTCTATCTTCTTTTTCGCTTTAACGATATACTCCTCTGCTTCCGATAGGTTTTCTATCTCTGTCTTTAGCTCTTCCAGTAAAGGGTGCTCCGGAGCTAAAACAAGGTAGGTTGCACCAAAAATAGTGTCCGGACGGGTGGTGTAGACACGCAAAGGCCTTCCGTTAACAAGAAACTCTATCTCCGCTCCTTCAGACTCCCCGATCCAGTTTCTCTGCATCGCCTTGGTCTTTTCCGGCCAGTCAACAGTGTCAAGATCGGCGGAAAGCTCATGAGCATATTTTTTAATATGGAAAAGCCACTGCTCTATCTCTTTCTGTTCTACATCACTGTCGCAACGTTCACACTTCCCTTCCACCACTTGCTCGTTAGCCAGTACTGTCTGACAAGAAGGACAAAAGTTTGCCGGAATCCTTTTGCGGTAAGCAAGTCCGGCTTTAAAAAGCTCTAAAAACATCCACTGAGTCCACTTGTAGTACTGCGGATCACAGGTAACAACCTCTGAAGACCAGTCGTAGATAGCGTTCATTGATTTCAACTGTTCTCTCATCTTCTCGATGTTCTCGTAAGTCCAGGTTTCCGGATGCACACCTCTTTTTATCGCTGCATTCTCCGCCGGAAGACCGAAAGCGTCAAAACCGATAGGGAAAAATACGTTGTACCCTTCCATTCTTTGTTTTCTGGCATAAACATCCGCGGGAGCAAAGTTGTACCAGTGCCCGATGTGCAAGTCTCCCGAAGGGTAGGGAAACATGGTGAGGCAGTAAAGTTTTTTGTTCATATACGCTTATTTTACTTTTAAAAGTCTTTTTTGTCCACGACTTAGTTTAAACTCCTCTAATTTAGATGAATTACAGGAGTCAGACTCCTATAATTTGACATAATTAAGAGAAATAGCACAATTTAAGAAGTAATAGAGGAGTAAACTTGGAAAAAAGTGCTCATTATATACGGACCAAGACCGGTTGGAAAAACAGCTCTGGCAAAAAGGTTTCTGGAAAAACAGAGCTAAAGTCTCTTTATTATACCGGAGACCGTCTTGATTTTGCATAAATTTGATATTGTAATATCAAATTTTCCGTTAATTTTGATATTTTTTAGGATATTAGTAATCCAGAAACAGTGAAG
>CAZPZV010000002.1:0-4262 GCA_964591185.1 uncultured Candidatus Saccharibacteria bacterium
CAAAAGAGCACGTAGACTTTAAGTGGTGTTCTTTCGATGAGGCGACTTCTTTATTGAAACACGAAGACAACAAAATAGCGTTTAAGAAACTTAATTCTTTATTACATGAACACAACAAAAGTTATCATTGAAACAGAAAATCTTTTATTGAAGTCAATATCTCTTGATTATAAAGAAGACATATTTAGGGAGTTTACCTCTGAAATAACTTTGTACATGAGACCTTCTCCTCCTAAAAAAATAGAAGAAACAATTCAGTTTATCGAAGAATCTTTAGAGAAAAACAAAAAAGGAATAGACTTTTGTGCAGCTGTTCTTTGTAAGAAAACAGGAGAGTATTTGGGAAACACAGGAGTGCACAGAATAAACACAAAAACACCAGAGCTTGGAATTTGGATAAAAAAATCTGCACACGGAAACGGTTACGGAAAAGAGGCCGTAAAAGGAATGAAGGATTGGGCTGAAAATAATTTAAAATATGACTACCTTCTTTATCCTGTTGTTTATGAAAACTATGCCAGTAGAAAAATAGCAGAGTTTTTAGGTGGCAAAATGCACAGAGAATATGAAGAAACCAATTTTAATGGAGAAAAGCATCACATGGTGGAGTACAGAATTTATCCTCTATAAAAAATATGCAGATACTTTTATGGATACTAGTCACTTTCGTTGTTAGTAGTTTTGCCGCAGTACTAGGGAAGCGTTACGGGGTAGAATATCCTATTGCTTTTGTTGCTGCGCTTTCCGTTATGGCAGGAGTGTTTGCCAACAAGATAATCGATATTGGTCCTTTTACCGTTCCCGCAGGGGTGGTGGTGTTTTCCATGACCTTTTTTATTACCGATATTATCTCTGAGAAGTGGGGCAGAAAGGAGGCGTGCAAAGCGGTGTGGGTGGGATCCCTTTCTACTATAGTTTTGGCCGTGTCCACTTATATAGTCGTTAACTGGGATCCGGCCTCTTATGCAGTAGAGTCTTCCAGGGCCTTCAGTGAAGCACTTTCTCTAACTCCCAGAATAGCTGTTGCCGGAATAGTTGCCTACTTTATCTCCCAGCATCATGACGTGTGGCTGTTTAACTTCTTAAAAAGAAAAACAAAAGGAAAGCATCTTTGGCTGAGAAACAACCTGTCTACAGCAACAAGTCAGTTTTTAGATTCCGTTATTTTCATCTCTATCGCTTTTTACGGTGTCTTTCCTGTTCTTCCCTTGATCTTAGGTCAGTGGGTGGTGAAGATGATTATTGCCGCCATAGACACTCCTTTTATTTACACAGTTGTCTATATTATGGACAAGGTAAAAGAAAAAGAGTAAAGTTTTAATACTATTTTAATTTCATGAAAAAACTAAAAATTGTTCCATTTATTTTCCTTTTTGTGGGAGCTGGCTTTGTTTCTGCGGAAACGGTCGGTGCTCCAATGCCTCCTCAGCCGGAGTGCAGAGTAACAGCAGAAGTGGTGGAGACGGATGTTACACACTCTCCTTGGTCTGATTTTGCAAAAGAAGAGGGCGTTGCCACAGAAGAAACTCCGGGATGGACGGTAATTGAAATACTGCAAACAGAAGAAGATCCCGTTGTTAGTTCAGACTTTACGTCTGAGGATTATTGTATAGAGCAGTATTATGAGGGGAGAGAAATAATTTTGAAAATAGATGAAGATTACGCAGAGGGAGCAGTTATACAAGGATCATTATCTGTCGGAGGGGATGAGTTTGGTGTTTGGTATAATCTTAGAGAAGTAACAGTTATTTCAATTCCTGAAGGAGATCCTGTGACTCCTCATTCGTGGTGCAGAGTAACAGCAGAGGTAGTGGAGTCAGATGTCGCGAAAAATGATTCTGATAGACTTGCTGAAGCAGCACCGCCGGAATCGACTACAATAGTAATTAGAATAATAGAGGTAGAAAAAGAGCCGATTTATGGCCCACATCTTGTGTCTGAGGATTATTGTATAGAGCAGTATTATAAGGGGAGAGAAATAAGATTAATTACACATGAAGAGAGCTATGCAAAGGGATCAATTATAGAGGGAGTTTTGACCATGATAAGAGATGATTGGGGAGTTTGGTGGAATGGGCCAACAGTTATTTCTGTTCCCGAAACAGAAGAAAAAAAGAATGTTCTTGTTTATGCTGTAATCATCTCGGTAATAGTTATTATCGTAACTTATCTTCTCTACAGAAGCAGAAAATGAAAGGTTTTTCGGTAAAAATAAACGGAGAAGAAGGTTTTTTAAATAATGATAAAAATCTTCTTTCTTCTTTACTAGAAAAGGGATATGACATTCCTCATCTTTGTTATCACAAAGACATAGAAAAACCAGGAGGGTGCAACTTGTGTTTAATTGAAGTGAACGGGGAAGTGTGTCGTGCTTGTGACAGACGTGCAGAAGAAGGCATGGATATTATTACTGAGTCGGAAGAATTACATAATAAAATAAAAAAGAATCTAGAAGAGGTATTAAAAAAACATCAACTAAAGTGCAATGACTGTATATTTTTTCAGAAGTGCACTTTACTTGAATTGGCAAAAAGATTTCAAGTAAGGCCGGGCGCAGACAACGACTTTCCTGTTTTAAAGACAGGATCAACGATTATTGATCAGTCTAAGTGTATTGGTTGCGGAAACTGTGCTAGTGTTTGTCCGGTGAACTGCTTGCAGATAAAAGAGGAAAGAGTGGATCTATCCAGAGAAGAAGATGTTGATTGTGTGAACTGCGGGCAGTGTATAACTCACTGTCCTGTTGGATGCATGAAAGGAGAAGGAGAGTTTGGTAACATAGAAGAAATAAAAAGACTGTTTAAAGAAAAAACGGTTGTGGTGCAGTTTGCTCCGTCTATACGTACTAGCATAGGTGAAGAGTTTGGCATGGAAGCGGGAGCGATAAGCACGGGAAAGCTTGTCTCCGCCCTGAGAGAATCAGGATTCCGTTATGTTTTTGATACTGCTGCCGGAGCGGACTTTACCACCATAGAGGAAGCCGAAGAACTTCTGGGACGTCTTGCTAAAAAAGAAAGACTTCCGGCGATGTCTTCTTGTTGTCCTGCGTGGGTGAAGCTTGTAGAGTTTAACTATCCGCAGTTTATTGATAATCTTTGCACTTCCAGACCTCCGCAGATAATACTGGGAACGGTGATAAAAGAGTACTGGAGCAGCATAGAAGGAGTTAATCCAGAAGATATTTTCGTTGTTTCCGTGATGCCTTGTATTGCTAAAAAAGAAGAGATAAAAAAAGAAGAGCTGAAAGTTAACGGACGCTATCCGGTAGACATGGTTATCACCACCAGAGAGGCGGCAAGAATATTTAAAAACAACAAAATTGATTTTAAAAATATTGAAGACAGCACCGCCGATGCTCCCTTGGGAAATCCTTCTGGCGCAGGAGTGATCTATGGATCAAGTGGAGGTGTTTTTGAGTCCGCCTTGCGTACAGCCCTCAAAGGAGAAGAGATAAACGTGGAAGAGATTAGAGGACAGGAAGGGGAAAAGAAAAAAGAGATAAGGTTTGGCGACAAAGTTCTAAGAGTGAGAGTGGTGAGCGGGATAAAGAATGCCATTAAGGCTCTTGAAGAAACGGACACCTTTGATGCCTTGGAGGTGATGGCGTGCCCCGGAGGATGTGTTGGAGGGGGAGGGCAACCAGTGCCTGCAGATAAGGATGTTATAGCAAAAAGAAGCGCAGGACTATATACTATAGACGAAAACAAAGAAATAAAATGTGCTCACGAAAACAAAGATGTTCTCCGCGCTTACGAAGAGTTTTTCAATAAAAACAAGGAGATGCTACACACAAGTTATAAAAAGCGTAATAAAACAGAAATAGAAGATGATCAGTAAAACTATCACACTAAGCAAAAGCATACCTTTTACCGCATTAGCAACACTTATACTTATCGCTTTCGGTGCCCCGTTGCTGTTTAACCATCAGCTAATTGCGGGACCGATAGTGAACGCCACTCTCTTTTTATCTACCATGATTCTGGGAGTGCGTTACGGAGCGGCGGTTGCCGTTGTTCCCAGCGCAATTGCTTTTTCTGTGGGAGTGCTTCCTGTTCCGTATATGATTCCTTTTATTGTATTAGGCAACATGGTTCTTGTCTTTTCTTTCCACTACTTTAAACAAATGGGATACTGGCCATCGGTTGTTATATCTTCCTTTCTTAAGTTTTCTTTTCTTCTTCTTTTTGCCTTTCTTATTACCGAAACGCTTCTCTATGGAGATGTGGCAAAACAGCTGATGCTTATGATGGGATGGATGCAGT
>CAZPZV010000002.1:4362-16030 GCA_964591185.1 uncultured Candidatus Saccharibacteria bacterium
CTTCTCTATGGAGATGTGGCAAAACAGCTGATGCTTATGATGGGATGGATGCAGTTTTTAACCGCTCTTCTGGGAGGAGTTATTGCTTTTGCCTATCTAAAGATCACCTCCTGAAAACACAAACCCCTCTCACCTCCTTTACTCCTTTTCTTTTCAGTTTTTCTGCTTCTTTTTCCATCTCTTCATCGTAGAGTACAGAGAAAAGAAGGGCTTTCTTTCCGCCCTTTAATCCCAATGGTTTTTCTATCTTATCTGCCACCTCTTTGTTTGTATCATAGCCGGCAGTTTTCTTGTTTTCCACCGGTAGTGGGTGTAAAAAGAATTTTTGTGGTATCCTTTTTAAGGAGAGAAAGTGCATTATTATAAGTCCGGAGAGAGGATAGGAGAGATCTCTTAGAAACGGCTCTTTGGTGTAACTCTTGTACAGTTTTTCTGCCAAAGGACCCTGGAGATGAGAAGCAAAGTGCAAGGCATCCAGACTTTTTGAACTACACTCTTTGCACTTCTCTTTTCCTGCCTTGGGGTAGTCGCAAAGACAGTACACTCTTTCCATAACTTCGATTAAAAAGAAGCAGTCCTCACAAAGGAAACTGCCCTCTTTATTGCAGTTAATGCAGAAACGGGGAAAGAATATTTGTTCTAAAGCCTTCAACATAGGAATTATTATACAAAAAAATGATTTATTTTCCACATATTATAGTTTTTCTCTTAGGAATATCCGTGGCCTCTTTTCTTAACTGTTTTGCTTATAGGCTTCATAGAAAAAAGAGCATCAGAGGGAGGTCTTTTTGTGATCACTGCAAGCACCCGTTATCTGCAAAGGACCTTGTTCCTCTTTTCAGCTACCTTTTCATGCGCGGAAAGTGTCGTTACTGTAAAGAGAAAGTGTCTGTAGAGCACTTCTTTTTTGAACTGGGAACGGGCGTGCTCTTTCTTCTTTTTTATACTTCGGAAATAACTCTTCTTCCTTACTTTCTCTTTACCGCGGCGTTACTCTCTTTTGTTTTTATCTATGACTTAAGACACTTTGTTATTCCTGATGTCGCCAACTACCTCCTTATCTTCTCTGCTTTTGCTTATGTGCTGTATATGGGGAGATTGGACGCTATTCTTGCCGCCGGAGGAGCTCTTCTCTTTTTTCTTCTTTTATATAAAGGCAAGTGGATAGACTTTAGCGAGGTGAAGTTTGTTGTCTTTATGGGTCTCTTTCTGGGATTTCCACACATCCTTGTGGGCCTTTTTCTATCCTTTCTTATAGGTGCTATAATGGGAGTAGTTATAGTAAAGGGAATAAAAGGGGCTGTTCCTTTTGCTCCCTTTCTTGTTGCGGGAACGGTTATAGCACACCTTTTCGGAGAGAAGATAATCTCCCTTTACTTTTCCATGATATGAAGGAAAAAGAAGTACAAAAAAGAATAGAGAAGCTAAAAAAGCTGATCGAGCATCATCGCCGCCTTTACCATGTCTACGACAAAGAGGAGATTTCTGCTGATGCTTTGGATTCGTTGAAAAAAGAACTATCCGATCTAGAGAAGCGCTTCCCTCATTTCATCACGCCGGACTCGCCTACGCAAAGAGTAGGAGGAGAGCCTTTAGACAAGTTTGTTAAAGTAAAGCACTACACAGAGATGCTCTCCCTTGATGATGCCTTTGAGGAAGATGATATGCATGAGTTTAAAAAGAGAGTGGAGAAGATAACAGGAAAAGAAGTGAACTTTTTTTGTGAATTAAAAGTTGATGGTTTAGCAGTGGAACTTATTTACGAAGACGGTGTTCTTTTTTCTGCGTCAACCAGGGGAGATGGAAGAGTGGGCGAAGAGGTGTTGAGCAACATCAAAACCATTGAAGCGGTTCCTTTAAAGTTAGAAAAAGAAGATAGTGTTGTGGTGCGTGGAGAGATTTTTATAACCAAGGAGGAGTTTTTACGGCTCAACGAGGAAAGAAAAAAGGAAAACTTTTCTCTTTATGCTAATCCGCGCAATATAGCCGCAGGGTCGGTAAGACAGCTTGATCCTCAGGTGGCAGCAAATAGAAGTTTGGACTTTTTTGCCTATGACCTTGTTGCAGATAAAAAAAGAGAAGAAGTGGTTAGCCCTTTTGGTGCTAAAACACACAAAGAAAAGCACGATGTTTTACGCGAAATGGGATTTAAAACGGTTCCCATTGAAAGAGAGTGTTTACAAATAGCAGATGTTTTCAGTTTTTACAAGCAAGTATCTGAAATGAGAGACAGTCTTTCCTATGAGATTGACGGTATTGCCGTTTTTGTTAACGACAACAAAACGTTTCACGAATTAGGTGTAATAGGAAAATCTCCTCGCGGTGCGATTGCTTACAAGTTTCCTTTGCAACAGAGAACAACAGTGGTGGAAGATGTTTTTTTTCAGGTAGGAAGAACGGGAGTGGTTACTCCTGTGGCTCTTCTTCGACCTGTTTCTCTTGCCGGGGTAACTATATCCCGTGCCACTTTGCATAATGAGGATGAGATAAAAAGACTTGATGTGCGCATAGGGGACAGTGTTATTGTCGGCAGAGCAGGAGACGTTATTCCTAAAGTGATGAAAGTACTAAAAGAGCTAAGAAAAGGAAAAGAAAAGGAGATAGTTTTTCCGCAAAACTGTCCTCTTTGTCAAAGCAAGCTTGTTCGTCCCCCAAATGAAGCGAGATGGTACTGCAAAAACAAAGAGTGTTACGGAGTAATAAAGGAGAGATTTGTTCATTTTGTTTCACGCAAAGGGTTTGACATGGAGGGATTAGGAGAGAAGGTGATTGAGCAACTCTTGTCAGAGAACATCGTTTCCCATCAGGCGGATCTTTTTACATTAAAAGAAGGAGACCTTCTGCCGTTGGAGCGATTTGCGGAAAAATCGGCAGAAAACACTGTTTCCGCTATTAAAAAAAAGAAAAAGATTCCTTTTTCGCGCTTTCTTTACGCGCTCTCTATTCCTCATGTGGGAGAGCAGACAGCAAGACTGCTTTCTTCTCGCTTCAAGAATCTTTATAACCTAAAAAGAGCTTCTTTCGAAGATCTTTTAGAGATACCGGACATAGGCCCCTCCACTGCGGAGAGTATTTTTAACTTTTTGCGTGAAAAAGGAGAAACAATTAAAAAACTGCAAAAGGTTGGAGTGAAGGTGGAAGAAGAAAAACTGGGAGGTGATTTGCAGGGAAAGACATTTGTTTTTACCGGAACACTTTCTACTTCCAGAGA
Source organism: uncultured Candidatus Saccharibacteria bacterium (assembly GCA_964591185.1). Lineage (GTDB taxonomy): Bacteria > Patescibacteriota > Minisyncoccia > Minisyncoccales > PWPS01 > T1SED10-78. The sequence goes on from CAZPZV010000002.1 coordinate 7,574, forward strand.
GAAGGCCAAAGAAGAGATAGTAAAGAAAGGAGGGAAAGTGTCTTCCTCTCTTTCTCTTTCTACAGACTATCTAGTTTGCGGGAAGAACCCGGGATCGAAACTGCAAAAAGCGAAAGAGCTAAAAGTAACTATCCTTAGTGAAGAGGAGTTTGTTTATGATTATCTCTAGAATAAGGCAACTTGATTTTTATCTAATATTTTCTGCACTGGCCATCGCAGCCATCGGACTGCTTTCCATATACAGCTCTAATCCTCATCTTTTTTTGCGTCAACTGGCGTTTATAGTTATCGGATTAGGGGTGATGATTCTTGTTTCTTTCGTGGACTGGAGAAGTTTCCGCGACAATCCGTACTTTGTGCTGGTCTTTTACTTTTTCTCTGTAACTCTTCTTTTGGGATTGTTCTTTTTTGCTCCGGTGATAAGGGATGTGCAGCGCTGGTACAGCGTCGGCCCCATACTCGTCGATCCGGCGGAGATTGCCAAGCTCGCTCTTATCATTTTGCTGGCAAAATTCTTTTCCACTCGTTATGTGGAGATGTACAGGATATCACACATACTTCTTTCCGCCTTTTATGCTGGTATTCCCACGTTGCTGATTTTTCGTCAACCAGACCTTGGATCGGCCCTTATACTGCTTATCGTTTGGGCGGGAATGTTGCTTGTTTCCGGCGTTAAGTTAAAACACTTTGCTGTTCTCTGTCTTGCTGGGGTAGTTGTTTTCTCCATGGGGTGGGCCTTGTTTCTTGAGGATTACCAGAAAGATCGTGTTGTTAGTTTTATGCAACCGGACCTCGACCCGCAAGGAATAGGGTGGGGGCAAGCGCAGGCGAAGATCGCCGTGGGTAACGGAGGGCTGTTTGGAGAAGGATTTGCCGCTGGATCTCAAACACAACACGGGTTCCTTCCTTTTCCGCACACAGATTATATTTTCGCGGCCATAGCGGAAGAGTTTGGTCTTTTGGGAGTGTCTTTGCTTCTTCTTCTTTTCGCCTTTTTCTTTTGGAGGATCGTTCTTCTCATTCTCAGGTCAAGAACCAACTTTCCTCGTCTTTTTGCTTATGGATTCCTTATAGTCATCTTTACGCAGATGTTTATCAATATCGGAATGAACTTGGGAATGATGCCCATTATCGGCACACCTCTTCCGCTTGTTAGTTACGGAGGAAGTAGCATTTTGTTTGTCTTCGCGGGAATAGGAATACTGCAGAGTATGAGAAGGATTTGACAAAAATAAAATACTAAGTATAATTATGGTTGCTCAACTATAGAGACGTTTTTATTTGATTGCAATTAACTTTATTATAATATAAAATAAAACCTCATCACCCTAATTAAATAGGGCAGTTTTGTTTTCTGGTTCTATGCAAAAAGAGAAATATTTTGGAAAAACAAAGACATCCTTTTCTCTACCCTACTTGCTTGATTTTCAAAAAGAAGCTTGGGGTAGCTTTTGGGATAAAAGATTAAAAGAGCTTTTTCACGAAATATCTCCGATCAGGGATTATACGGGAAAAGAGTGGGAGTTGTATTTCAAGGAGTACAAGCTCGGTAAACCGAAGTACTCCAGTGGCAAAGAGGCGAAAGAGAATAATGATACTTACGAGGCTCCCCTGAAGGTTGATATTGAACTACACAACCTTAAAACAAAAAAAGTAAAAAAACAAGAAGTCTTTTTGTGTGACTTTCCCCTTATGACAAATAAGGGAGTTTTTGTTGTTAACGGAGTGGAGAGGGTCGCCGTTTCTCAGCTTATCAGATCTCCAGGAGCTTTCTTTACCGCGCAGATGATGCGCGGTTTGAAGTGTTTTGGGGTAAAGATAATTCCCAATCGTGGAACTTGGCTTGAATTTCAGGCAGAGCCAAACGGATTTATCGGTGTAAAGATAGATCGCAGAAGAAAAGTTCCCGCAACAGCCTTTTTGCGCGCCATTGGTCTTCCGGGAATGGATTCTCCGGGATGGAAAAGTGTTACCGATGAGGAGATTAAGAATCTGTTCAAGGACGTGGATACGGGAGAGATGAAATACATCGAAAAAACGCTGGAACGTGATTCGTCAAAGAACAGGGAAACGGGACTGATAGAGGTATACAAGCGTATGCGACCCGGAGATGTGGTTACTCCTGATACAGCAAAAGAGTTTATTGAAAACACTTTTCTCAGCTTTGACCGTTATGATCTTTCCGAGGTGGGAAGGTGGAGAATGAGACAGAGATTTACGCGAGAAAATGAAAAAGAAGATATTGATCCGGAAGACAGAGTACTTTCTCCGGAAGACATAGTTTCCGTATTAAGAGAGGTGATTAAGATGAATAATGATCCGCAGGCAAAGGAAGACGAGATCGATCACCTGGGAAACAGAAGAGTAAGACCCTTCACGGAACTGTTAGAAAACTCTCTCCGTGTTGGTTTAGCTAGAATAGAAAGAAGCATAAAAGACAAGATATCTACATCTGATGCCGATGACATGAGCCCGGTAAAGATTGTTAGTTCGCGTCCTTTTGCTGCAGCGGTACAAAGATTCTTCTCATCTTCACAGGTTTCTCAGTTCATGGACAACGAAAACCCCTTGGCTGAACTGGAGCACAAAAGGCGCCTTACGGCTACCGGACCTGGTGGACTAAAGCGTGAAAGAGCCGGATTTGAAGCGCGTGACGTGCAGTCTTCACACTACGGAAGAGTTTGCCCTATTCAAACACCGGAAGGAGGTAACGTGGGACTGGTGAATCAGCTTTCTCTTTATGCGAAAATAAACAGATACGGATTCCTGGAAACACCTTATGCCAAAGTGGAGAAAGGTAAAGTAACTTCTGATGTGCGTTATCTCAACGCTCACGAAGAAGAAAAATATATTATTGCTCACGGAGGAGCAAAAACAGACGGAAAAGGAAAGCTAGCGGAAAAAAGAATAGAATCTAGAATAAAAGGTGAGCCGGGGATGGCGAACAGAGAAGATATTGATTTTATTGATGTATCCGCAGAACAGCTTCTTTCCGTTGCTGCGGCAGCAATCCCTTTTATTCAAAACGATGATGCTAACAGGGCTCTTATGGGAGCGAATATGCAAAGACAATCGGTCCCTCTTCTTTATCCGGAAACACCGCTTGTTTCTACAGGAATAGAGGAAAAAGTGGCCATGGACTCAGGAAATGTGATTATTGCCGAAGAAGACGGAGAAGTTGTCTCTGTTGACGCAACCCAAATTGTTGTTAAAGGGAAAAGCGGAGAAAAAAGATACCCTCTAGAGATCTTTGTGGAAAGTAATCAAAACACCTGTTTCCATCACACACCGGCGGTAAAGAAAGGGGAAAAGGTGAAAAAAGGACAGATAATTACTGACGGAGGATCTGTTTCCAAAGGAAGACTTGCTCTCGGACAAAACATCCTTGTGGGATTTGTTTCTTGGAGAGGAAGAAACTTTGAGGACGCCATACTTATTTCTGAAAGACTGGTCAAGGACGATATTTACACTTCCGTGCACATAGAGAACTTTGTTTGTGACGTGCGTGAAACAAAACTCGGTCCCGAGGTTACTACCGCAGATATTCCCAATGTTTCAGAAAAGAAGCTGAAAGACCTCGATGAAGACGGTATAGTACGTATCGGGGCGGAAGTGGGACCTAACGACATTCTTGTAGGAAAGATTTCTCCTAAAGGAAAGACAGAGTTTACTGCGGAAGAAAGATTGCTGAAAGCAATTTTTGGAGAAAAAGCAAAAGATGTTAAATATACTTCCTTGGTCATGGATCACGGTAAGCGTGGCCGTGTCATTGGGGTGAAGGTTTTCTCTCGTGAAGAAGGGCACAAGATGGATACGGGAGTGATAAAAAGAATTGAAGTTAAGATAGCACAAATAAGAAAGATACAGGCGGGAGATAAGCTTGCCGGGAGGCACGGAAACAAGGGTGTTATATCACAGGTTCTTCCAGAAGAAGAGATGCCTTTCCTTGAAGACGGAACTCCTGTGGATATTGTCTTAAATCCTCTTTCTGTTATCTCTAGAATGAACTTAGGACAGATACTGGAAACGCACCTTGGTCTTGCGGCGAAAAAAGGAGAGTATATAGCAATAACACCATCTCTTTCCGGAGCAAATGCCGCAGATATAAAAGAAGAACTGAAAAAACAAGAACTCCCGGAAGACGGGAAGATGGGACTTGTCGACGGCAGAACGGGAACTCCTTTCCCGGAAAAGGTTGTCGTCGGTTATATGTATATAATGAAGTTGGCGCACATGGTGGAGGACAAGATCCACATGCGATCCATCGGCCCTTACTCTCTTATCACCCAGCAACCTCTTGGAGGAAAGGCTCAGTTTGGAGGACAGCGCTTTGGGGAGATGGAGGTTTGGGCTCTTGAGGGGTACGGAGCGGCATACGCTCTGCAAGAGATGCTTACTGTTAAATCAGATGATGTGCCGGGAAGGGCTTCGGCATACGAATCCATACTTAAAGGTGAACCTATTCAAACTCCCAATATTCCCGCTTCTTTTGAACTCCTTGTCGCGGAGATGAAGGCAATGGGAATCGGAGTGGAGGTTAAAAAAAGAAAAACAGAAGACGCTTAATAAAAAACAAATATGCGTGTAGAAGACTTAGAATCCATTAGAATAAGACTTGCTTCTCCGGATAATGTCCTGGAGTGGTCTTATGGTGAAGTTTTGGAGGCGGAAACAATTAATTACCGTAACCAGAAACCGGAAAAAGACGGTCTTTTCTGTGAAAAGATATTTGGTCCGGAAAAAGACTACAAGTGTTACTGTGGAAAGTATCGTAAAGTGAGATACAAAGGTGTGGTCTGTGACCGTTGTGGTGTAGAGGTTACCAAGGCATCTGTGAGACGTGAAAGAATGGGACACATAAAACTCTCTTGTTCTGTTTCACACATCTGGTATCTGCGCGGCATTCCATCCAAGATGGGACTGGTTGTTGATGTTCCCATGAAGCACTTGGAAAGAGTGGTTTACTTTACCGCATATATAGTTACTGAAGTGGATAAAGAGGGGAAAAAGAAGATTCTCCGCGAAATAGACAAAGAGTATAAGAAGAAAGTGAAAGAGAAAAAAGAAGAACTCAAAGGAGAGTCTTTAGAAGAAGCATTAGAAGAGTTAAACAGACAAAGAGAAAACGCCAGAGAGGATATGCGTTCCCTAAAAGAGATGAAGGTTCTCTTTGAGACAGAGTATCACCGTCTTTCTATGAAGTACGGAGAGGTGTTCAAAGCGGGAACAGGGGCGGAAACGATAAGAGAGATTTTTGAAAAAGTGGATATAAAAGAAGAGATAGAAAAGATGGTCAAAGAAAGAGACAAGACCACTTCTTCCATGAAAAGAAAAAAGATTCTGCAACGTCTTCACTTTTTCCGTAAAATGGAAAAGGCGAAAGTGCGTCCAGAGTGGATGTTTATTACTGTTTTGCCTGTTTTGCCTCCCGATTTGCGCCCCATTATTCAGCTTGACGGAGGAAGGTATGCTTCTTCTGACTTAAACGACCTCTATCGCCGGGTAATAAACAGAAACAACCGTTTAAAGTATCTTTTGGAGATAAAAGCTCCTGATGTTATCGTAAGAAATGAAAAAAGAATGCTTCAAGAAGCGGTTGATGCTCTTATCGACAACCAGATGCGCAAGGGAGTGGTAACGCAAGCCTCAACAGGAGGAAAGCGATTACTTAAATCTCTTGCAGACATGCTTAAAGGAAAACAGGGAAGATTTAGACAAAACCTTCTTGGAAAACGTGTTGACTACTCTGGAAGATCGGTCATCGTTGTTGGTCCTGATCTGCGACTAAACCAGTGTGGACTTCCCAAAACCCTCGCTTTAGAGATATTCAAACCATTTGTTATTTCACAGATACTACAAAAAAATCTTGCCTACAACGTGCGCGGAGCTACGCGCCTTATTGAAGAGGAAACAGATGAGGTGTGGGCCATTCTCGAGGACGTGGTAAAGGGTAAAGCCGTACTGCTCAACCGCGCTCCCACTCTTCACCGCTTGGGAATACAGGCGTTTGAAGTGGTTTTAGTAGAAGGACTTGCTATTCGCATCCATCCTTTTGTTTGTGAGGCTTTTAACGCCGACTTTGACGGAGATCAGATGGCGGTCCATCTTCCTCTCTCTGAGGAAGCCCAAAAGGAAGCAAAAAACATAATGCTTTCTTCTTTAAACCTGTTAAAACCGGCAACCGGTCTCCCTGTGGTATCTCCTTCTCAAGATATTGTGCTTGGATGTTACTGGTTAACAATGATAAAAGAAGGAGCAAAAGGAGAGAAAAGCTACTTTTCTTCCGTGGAAGAAGCAGAACTTGCTTACGAAACAGGGAAAGTGGAACTTCACTCCCTTGTTCACGTTTTGATAGACAATCAGATGATAGAGACAACCGTAGGAAGGATGATTTTCAACAAAGCCCTTCCAGACAACATTCCTTTCTTAAACAAGCTAATGAACTCGAAAGAGCTAAAGAGGGCAGTGGGAAACATTATCCAGGAATACAAGACAGGAGATGCTCATCTGCTTTTAGATAAGATCAAGGACACGGGATTTAAGTACGCCACCAGATCCGGAATATCCCTGGGAATGGACGACCTTATCGTTCCTCCAGCGAAAAAAGAGATCATCAAAAGAGCGGAAGAAGAGGTGGAAAAAGCGGAAAACTTTCTTTATCAAGGGCTTTTCTCTGAAGAAGAAAAAAACGAGAAAGTGGTAGAGATATGGACAAAGGCAAAGATAGAGATAGAAGAAGAGGTTCCCAAGATGCTTCCCAAGAGCGGATCGATATTTATCATAACCGACTCTAAGGCGAGAGGATCCTGGTCACAACCGATACAGATGGCGGGAATGAAGGGTCTTGTGGTTAATCCTTCGGGAGAGATTATCGGACTTCCGGTGAAAAGCTCCTTTAAGGAAGGGTTTGATGTGCTGGAGTACTTTATTTCCACTCACGGAGCAAGGAAAGGAACCGTGGACACCGCTCTGCGCACGGCTACAGCAGGCTATCTTACAAGACGCCTGGTTGATGTAGCGCACGAAGTGATTGTCATCGAAGAGGATTGCGGAGAAGAAGAAGGAATGGAGGTCACTAAAGAAGAAGCAGAGAGTATTGATCAGTCGTTTTCTTTCAAAATTGTAGGAAGAACCTCTCTTGAGGATATAAAAGTGGAAGGAGAGACGGTGGTGAAAAAAGGAGAGGTTATTAGTGTAAGGAAGGCGAAAAAGATCTCTAAATCGGACATTTCTTCCGTAAAAGTGAAATCCGTACTTACTTGCAAGACTATCGGAGGTGTTTGCAGTAAGTGTTACGGTTGGGATATGGGTCACAACAGAATGGTTGAGGTAGGGCAAGCCGTGGGGGTTGTTGCCGCGCAAGCGATTGGAGAACCGGGAACACAGCTTACTATGAGAACATTCCATACCGGAGGTGTTGCTGGCGGAGCGGATATAACTATGGGACTCCCCCGCGTACAAGAGATTTTTGAAAGACGCATCCCCAAAGGACAGGCACACATATCCGATGTTGATGGTAAGGTAGTGGATATAACGGAAGACAAAGTAATTAAGATAAAGCCTGATGATGGAGGAAAGCAGATGAAGTATCAGATTGAACCAAAGAAGGCTTTGTATGTGGAGGTGGGCAACAAGGTAAACAAAGGAGATTCTTTGTGTGAGGGAAATATAGATATAAACAAGCTGTTTAAACTAAGAGGCGCAAAAGAAACACAGAAGTACATTCTTAAAGAGGCGCAGTACGCTTATGTCTCGCAGGGCGTAGATATTCACGATAAGCACATAGAGGTGATTGTAAGACAGATGCTTAGCAGAGTGAATATAAAAGATCCCGGAGATAGTGTTTTCACCTCTAAAGAAACAGTGCAGAAAGTGCGTTTTGAAGAGGTTTGCCGGGAGATGAAAGAGAAAGGAAAAACCCCACCCACGGCGGATGCGGTTCTTCTGGGTATCTCTAAAGTGGCTCTCAGTACAGACTCTTTTCTTTCCGCAGCTTCGTTTCAGCAGACTTCTCGCGTGCTTATAGAAGCTTCCCTGGAAGCGAAAGAGGACAGACTTAAAGGATTAAAAGAGAATGTTATAATCGGGAAACTTATTCCCGCCGGTACAGGATTTAAAAAGTAAATCCGTCTTAACTCTTCCCCCGATATTTATCGGGGGAAGTTTTTGTTTAATCTTCTTTTTGTGTTAAAATAGATTTATGGCAAAGAGAAAAAAGAAAGCAGAAAAAAAAGAACCAAAAAAGAAATCGCAGAAGGGACCTCTTCTGCCCTCCAAAACAAAAAGAGTAATTTCCGGCATGGCTTTTATTTTTCTTTCCATAGTTACCGCCCTTGGATTTATAGATAAATCGGGAAAAGTGGGAGAGGCTTTGAATTTTACTTTTGAATATCTTCTTGGAAGATCTTCAATCTTTCTTCCCTTTATTTTTTTTCTATGTGCACTGGTTTTTTTCCG
>CAZPZV010000002.1:16130-44131 GCA_964591185.1 uncultured Candidatus Saccharibacteria bacterium
TTTTCCGTAACATGTTTGCTCGTGAAGAGTATGCCGATCCCTCTGTGATGCGCAAGATATTTGTTTCTCCTTCTTTTGAAACAAGAAAAGAAAGTGTGCCGGTGAAAAAGACCCCTGTACAGCCCAAAAAAGAGAATCTTCCCGACCTTATTCCTCCTTTTGAGTTACTTAATATGGGAGATGAAGATCCTGACCCGGGAGACACGAAAAGAAACACTTCCATTATCAAGAAGACGCTTGGTGATTTTGATATACCGGTGAATATGGGAGAGGTTAACATCGGTCCGGCAGTAACGCAGTACACTCTTAAGCCGGCGGAAGGGATAAAGCTGACCAAGATCACCTCTCTTTCCGACGATCTGGCTCTTTCTCTTGCTATGCATCCGGTGCGCACGGAGGCTCCCATACCCGGAAAGTCTCTTGTCGGGATAGAAGTTCCCAACATCAGAAGAGCGCAGATAACTCTCGGTGGTCTTATAAAAAGCAGGGACTTTATCGAATCACCTTCTCCTCTGAATATTGTTATTGGTAAGGATGTTTCCGGTGTTCCCGTGTATGCCGATGTGGCAAAGATGCCTCACTTGCTTGTTTCCGGATCAACGGGAAGTGGTAAAACAGTATTTTTAAATACACTTATTCTTAGCCTTATCTACAAAAACTCCCCTCAGGACTTGCGCTTAATCATGGTCGATCCCAAGAGAGTAGAGTTTTCTTTTTATACCGATCTTCCCCATCTTCTTGCCCCGGTGATATATGATGCCCCCAAAGCGTCCAATGCATTGGAGTGGCTTGTAGGGGAGATGGAACGTCGTTTTAAAGTTCTCGCGGAAGCGGGAAAGAGAGATATTGTTGGTTACCGTTCTTTAAAGGACAAGGATACAGAAAACATGCCTTACATTGTTCTTGTTGTTGATGAGCTTGCCGACCTTATGTCTGCCAAAGGCAATGAGATAGAAGGATATATCGTGCGTATAGCGCAGATGGCCAGAGCGGTAGGTATTCACCTTGTTTTAGCCACGCAACGTCCTTCAGTGGAAGTTATCACGGGACTGATTAAGGCAAACATTAGTGCGAGAATAAGTTTTAGGGTTGCTTCACAGATAGACTCACGTACCGTTCTTGATATGGGAGGAGCAGAGAAGCTTCTGGGAGGCGGAGACATGCTCTTTCTTTCCACAGAGAACACCAAGCCTAGGCGCGTACAAGCCCCTTATCTTTCCGAAAAAGAGGTAAAAGATGTTTTGAAGTGGCTTAAAGAAAACACTTCCAGCGAAGAGGATGACAGTTTATCGGAAAACATCCGGGAAGCACTGGATCACTCTGAAGAAAAAGAAGAAATGTATGGCGGTGAGGACGGAGATGATGATCCTCTTTACGATGAAGCGCGCAAGATCGTTATCGAATCTAAAAAAGCATCAGCATCTTTCCTGCAAAGGAGACTGCGCATCGGTTATGTGCGTTCTGCTCGTCTCTTGGATATACTAGAGCACAGAGGCGTTATCGGGCCTTCCGATGGCGCAAAGCCTCGTGACATATATGTGCAAGACGATGAGGATGATCTTTGGAATAAAGTTTAAATATTTTAATTATGGCTAAAAAAAACGAGAAAAAAGAAATAAAGAAAAATCTACAAGAAGCGATAGAAGAAATAAAGCAGCGTTTCGGAGAAGGGTCACTGATGAGCATTGAAGAAATAAAAGCGGTGGATGTTGATGCCATCCCTACAGGATCCATTTCCCTGGACAAGGCGTTGGGCGTGGAAGGTGTTCCCAGGGGAAGAGTTGTAGAGGTGTTTGGTGGCGCTTCTGCGGGCAAGACAACGCTTTCCCTGCACATTATCTCGGAAGCACAGAAAAAAGGCGGTGTGGGGGCTTTTGTTGATGTAGAGAACGCTCTTGATCCCCAGTACGCAAAGAGAATCGGAGTAAACACAAAAGAGCTTCTTATCTCCCAGCCGGACTCCGGTGAGCAGGCACTGCAGATAGTGGAAACACTGGTCCGCTCCGGGGAGGTTGATGTTATTGTTGTTGATTCTGTTGCTGCACTGGTTCCCAAAAATGAGATAATGGGAGAGATAGGGGAGTTTCAGATAGGACTGCAAGCCCGTTTAATGTCCGCCGCACTAAGAAAGTTGTCGAAGATAATATCGGAAACAAGAACGGTGGTCATCTTTCTCAACCAGACACGTATGAACATTGGTCAGCACTTCGGTAATCCGCAAACCACTTCCGGAGGTGTGGCTTTAAAGTTCTACGCTTCCGTGCGCATCAGTCTTAGCCGTCTGGCACAGATAAAAAGCAAGGAAGAGATTATCGGTAACAGAGTAAAAGCAAAAGTGGTCAAAAACAAAGTGGGAGCACCGTTTCGTGAAGCGGAGTTTGATATTTACTATAACGAAGGAATATCCCGTTATGGAGAGATAGTCAACATGGGACTGAAAACAAAAGTAATAACCAAGAGTGGATCTTGGTATGGTTACGGAGAAGAGAAGTTAGGACAAGGACCGGAACAGTCCAAAGAGTTTCTACGAGAAAATCCTCAATTAATGAGGAAGATAGAAAAAGATATCAGAGCAGCACTCTAAAGATTGGTATAAGGGAGAAGAGCAAGATAACGAGCTCTTTTCACCGCTTTTTTTAGTTTTCTTTGATGAGTAGCGCAGACACCGCTCTTCTTTCTCGGTCTTATCTTGCGCATCTCAGAAATGAATCTGGAAAGCAGATCCGTGTTCTTGAAATCTATTTTTTTGATATTGTTTTGGCAAAAGTAACACTGCATGGTTTAAAAAGGTATATCTTTTACATCTATCTCTTCGTCTTCGTCTATAACGGGGATCTCTTTATCTTCCGCGGGAGTAGGGTTTGTTTTTTCTCCCCCTGACTCGCCTGCCCTTGGGCCTAGTTGAATCCTTTCTCCCACTATCTCTGTTGTGGTTCTTTTGCTTCCCTCTTTATCTTCCCAGTTTCTTGTTTGCAGTCTGCCCTCAACAAGAGCAAGAGATCCTTTTTTTAGATAATTGGAAGCAACGTCGGCTACTCCTCCGAAAAGAACAACGTTGTGAAACTCTGTTCTTTCTTGTCTTTGTCCTGATTTGTCATTGAAGTAGGTGTTTGTTGCCATTCCGAAACTGGCAACGCTCTGGCCGCTTTCCGGAAGGGCTCTTTTTTCCGGGTCGCGTGTAAGTCTTCCAACGATTATTACTTTGTTTAGATTCATGGTAATAATTTATGTTATCTCCTCTATTTTTTTGTCGATTTCCTGTAGTTTTGCTTTTTCCGGCTTATAATCTTTCTTTTTCTCTGTTTCTTCCGGACTGTGGTCCTTCTTTTTCTCTGTTTCTTCCGGCTTGAGGGACTTCTTTCTTTCTGATCTTCTTTCTGCCTCCTTTATCTCCGGTTTTTTAACCAAAAGGTGACGTAGAATGTCTTTCTCTTTTTTTATCTCTTCTTCTATATTTTTCACATTATCCTCTTCTGCGCTAAACTCCATCGAAGACAGATACGCTTCATTATTCTTTTTTACCGGATAGGCGAGAGATTTTCTTTGTGGTGATCCCGAACTTCCCAAAGCCCCTTCCGCTTTGGTTATTGTTTCCGTTACACGTCCCTGTAAGGAGTCCGCCTCTTCAGGAGTGAGAGCGGGATTGGCTATATATGTGATTTCGTACAGTTTCATGATGTGGAAATAATAGCACTTTTTGCTTGTACGGTCAAATTTTTCTGCTAAAATAAAGACAATGAAATCAGCTTTCAAAACTTATGATATAAGAGGCGTTTATCCAAGTGAGATAAACGAAGAACTAGCTTACCTTGTGGGAAGAGCTTTTCTTCCCGGGTCAAGTATTGTTGTAGGCAGGGATGGAAGAGAGTCTTCTCCAAAACTAATGGAAGAGGTTTGTCGTGGCATTATTGATTCCGGAGGAGAGGTGGTGGATATAGGACTTACCAACACTCCTCTTCTCAATTTTACTGTTGCTCACTACGGATATGACGGAGGGGTGATGGTTACCGCTTCACACAATCCGGCACGGTTTAACGGATTAAAGCTTATCAAAGAAAAAGCACTCCAAGTTTATGGAGAAGAAATAGAAGAGTTGAGAGAAAAGATAGAGAAAAAGGAGTTTAGAAAAGGGAAAGGAAAAAAGACCACCTTTAATCCCCTTCCTCTCTATCTGGGTCATATAAACGCTTTTTGCGGAGATTTTCGGGATATAAAAATAGTGCTTGATTTTGCCAATGGTGTCGGTGCGGTTACCGCTGAGCCTCTTTTTTCCATGTTGCCTGCGGAATCCTCTTTTATGAACGCGGAGATAGACGGCAACTTCCCTCATTACGAAGCGAATCCTCATGATCTTTCTAATTTAAAGAAACTGCAAGAGAGGGTAGTCAAACAGAAGGCGCACATGGGTGTTTTTTTTGATGGAGACGGGGACAGAAGTATTATCGTTGATGAAAACGGGGATATTGTTTCCATGGATGGATGGGTTTCTCTTTTGGCAAAAGAAGAGCTAAGGGATCACAAAGGGGAAAAAGTGTACTACGACCTGCGCTTCTCTAAATCGGTAGAAGAAGAGATAAGAGAGCATGGAGGAGAGCCGGTGATGATGCGCGTGGGAAATCCTTTCTACAAAGAAAAACTTATCCTTGAAGGAGGGGTTCTTGGTGCAGAGCTTTCCGGTCACATCATGTTTAAAGACAACTACTGTATTGATGATGGTCTTTTTGCGGTAATAAAGACGATGAACTTGCTGAAAAGCCCTCTTTCCAGTATGATTCATAAAAGACACTATCAGAGCGAGGAGATAAGCATAGAGGTAAAAGACAAGGACAAGGTTTTTGAAAAAGTAAAAGATGCTTTTAGGGAAGGTGAATCTTTTCACATAGATGGTATATATATTCAGTTCAAGGACTGGTGGTTTAATTTAAGAAAGTCCAATACGGAAGACTTGGTGCGTCTAAGACTGGAGGCGGAAAAAGAAGATCTTTTAGAAGAAAAGAAAAAAGAGTTAATAAGCTTGATAAAAAATGAACAATAAAGGGTTTACACTGGTGGAGATAATTATTTCCATAGTAATAATAGGGACTGTCGCTACAATTATTTTTGTTTCTCTAGATCCCATGGCTCTTTTCAAGAAGTCCAGAAATGCTTCCCGAGACACGCACATAGAGAACATCAGAATGGCCCTTACACGTTACGAGTCGCACAACATGGGCATGGTTCCTGATTGTATAGAACGCTTTCCTCGTTTTAGTGAAGCTTCAGGGTGTGATGAGCTTGTTCCGGGTCATCTTTCCGAAATTCCTCAAGACCCTCGGGAAGAGGAGTACAAGGCGGGGTGGGCAAGTAGCAGTCATAGAGATTTCTTTGTTTACTCTTCAGCTCCCGAATGGCTTGAGGAGCAAGGATATAATTCAGAGGTAGAGTTTCTTTCAGGAGAGTTGGGTATTGTAGTTGTCGCAGATAATGACGGACAAATATACACCACTGTAGAGATAGAAAATAACTTGTGGATGGCGGAAAACTTAAATTATTCTACAGAGAACAGTTCCTGTTATGAGGAGGAAGAAGAAAATTGTGATATGTATGGAAGGCTATACACAGAATCCTCCGTACAGTGTCCTTCCGGATGGAAATTGCCCACAGAAGCTGAATTTGATTCTCTTGGCACTAACGTAGGTCAACTTAAAGATGACCAGGACTGGGACGGAAGCAATGAAAAAGGTTTTTCCGCTCTTCCTGCTGGAAAATATAATGGTAGTGATTACATTGAGCTTGGTTCAAATGCGTACTTCTGGCTGGATAATGGAGATTATAAGGTTTTGTCATCGAGTATAGGTAGTGGCACTGCCGGTCCTGATGAGCGCTTATCTGTAAGATGTATTGAAGAGTAGTATTTATTTCTCTAAGCCCATTTTTTTTCTCACCTCTTTCATTTTCGCTTCAGCGATGACGCGCGCCCTGTCCGCGCCCTTTTTTAGTATCTCTTCAACATAAACTTCTCTTTCCATGAGTTCCTTTCTTTTTCTACGGAAAGGTTCCAGCTTGTTTGTTAGTAAATCTGTTAACTCTTCTTTTAGTTTCTTGTAACTCTTTCCTTGCATCTCTTTTTCCACTTCTTTTATCTCTTTACCGCTAAATATGCTGTAAATGGAAAGAAGGTTGGATATTCCCGGTTTCTTCTTTGTGTCATGCTTTATCTCTTTTTCCGTGTCTGTTACCGCGCGGGATATCTTTTTCTTTATCGCTTCAGGAGTGTCAAAGAGAGAAATGTAGTTTTCCACGGATCCTGACTTGGACATCTTTTTTTGAGGATCACTTATGCTCATTATGCGTGATCCGCTTTTCATTACTTGTGCCTTGGGAACGGTGAATGTTTCTCCGAACTGGCTGTTAAACTTACGCGCAATGTCTTTTGCCAGCTCCACGTGTTGTTTTTGGTCTTCTCCTACGGGAACGACTTCTGTGTCGTAGAGCAGTATGTCCGCAGCCATGAGTATGGGGTAGTTTAACAGCCCTGCGTTTTCGTTTGACTTCTTTTTCTTTTCCTTGAACTGTGTCATACGGTAAAGTTCTCCCAGTGACGTTATTGTGCAAAGCAACCAACAGAGCTCCGTATGTTCTTTTATTGTTGATTGCGTGAAGATAATCGCTTTTTCCGGATCTATTCCTGCGGCAAGGTAGACAATGGCTTTTTCCAGACACATCTGCTGGAAGGTTTGCGGGTCGTAGGGAGTGGTCAGTGCGTGAAGATCGACAACACAAAAAAGACACTCGTTTTTTTCTTGCAGATCTATCCACTGCTTTATCGCTCCAGAGTAGTTTCCGATGTGTATTTCTCCTGTGGGTTGTATTCCGCTAAATATACGCATTGTGGTTAATATATCACACTTCTATGACCACGGGAAGCACAATGGGACGGCGTTTCGTTTTGTGAAAAAGGAATCCTTCAGTCTTCGCTTTTATCTCTGCCTTTATATCTTTGGTACTCTTCATTTTTGCCGTCATGTTTACCACTTGTGTTACCTTTTTTCTTGCTTCCGTGAGGAGATCCTGTGATTCACGCAAGTAGATGAATCCGCGGGAGATGATATCCGGGGAGTTTTTCAACTCTCTGGTTTTTTTGTCTATTACCACCACAACAACGAATATTCCGTTTTCTGCTAACGCCAGACGGTCGTAAAGAACAACACCTCCCACATCGCCTATCCCCGAACCGTCAACCATCACTGGCCCTACGGGAACGGATTTTTTGCCTAGGTGGAGACTTTCCTCGTTTAAAGATATTATCTGACCGTTTTCGGCAATTATCACGTTTTTCTCTTCTATACCCGCTTCTTGTGCCACTTCTTTATGTGCCATCATCATAGAGTACTGTCCGTGAATGGGCATGATATACTTGGGTTTCATCATTCCTATCATCTCTTTTAGCTCTTCTTTGCACGCGTGTCCTTTGGCGTGTATGTCCATCATTTTAGAGTGGATGATTTTTGCTCCCTGACGCATCATGTTGTCTTTCATCGCTTGTACGGAACGCTCGTTGCCGGGAATGGTGGAAGAGGAGAGGATAACCGTATCTCCCTTCTTTATCTTGAACATGCGGTGTTTCTGGTTGGTTATGCGCATCAGAGCGGCGTTGTCTTCTCCTTGTGCTCCGGTACAAAGAATGGTCAGCTTGTCATCGGGAATGCCTGCTGCTTTCTTGGCCTCAATGACCGTATCTTTTTTGGTGGTGATGTATTTAAGGTTTCTGGCTATCTCTATATTCGTCTTCATGCCGTAACCTTCAATGACCACCTTTCTTCCGTATTTTTCGGACAGGTCGATAATGTCCTGCAGACGGTTGATGAGAGAAGCAAAGGTGGCGGAGATGATACGTCCTTTGGTTTCTTTAAATATCTTCTCTAGATTTTCTTGTATAACCTTTTCTGAAAGAGATCTTCCTTCGTTTTCCGCTCCGGTGGAGTCGGACATGAGAAAGGTTACTCCTCTGTTTCCTATCTCTTTTAACTTTTCAAAGTCTGTAGGAGGGGCGTTTGTTGGTGTAGGGTCGAACTTGAAGTCGGAAGTGTGTACAATGTTTCCTACCGGTGTTTCTATGAAAAGACCTAAACTTTCCGGTATGTTGTGATTTTGATGGAAGAACTCCACATTAAACGGTCCTATAGTAATCTTTGATCCGTTTTTTATCTCGTTAATGCGCAACTTTGGTTGCAAAGGAAACTCTTCTTGTCTTTTTTTAGTGATGCCCATGGCGAGAGGGGATCCGTACATAGGAGGATTGCCTATCTTGTCCATGATGTAGGGAACCGCTCCGATATGGTCGTAGTGCCCGTGAGTGAAAACTACTCCCATTACTTTACAGCTGGGGTTTTCCTTGAAGTAGGAGATGTTGGGAATAATGTAATCTACTCCCGGAGTGCTGTCTTCCGGAAAACTCAATCCCATATCTATTACCAGTCCTTTGTTTTTCCACTGAAGAAGGGTCATGTTACGTCCCACTTCTCCTAATCCACCCAAAGCAAGAATCTTTAAATTGTCTTTCATATATTTACTTTTAAATTAATAATTAGTTGTTTTCTCTTGAAAACGTTTGTGCCGAGGGCGGGAGTCGAACCCGCAAGCCGTAAGGCACACGAACCTGAATCGTGCGTGTCTGCCAGTTTCACCACCTCGGCTTAAAATGTTCTCTTGGTACGCATGTACCACTCTTCTATGTTTTGTAATCTTTTTGAAGAATCAGCCAGGAAAGACTCTTCAATGCCTTTCACTTTATTGGAAACATAGTATGTAAAGTAAGGATTGTAAAGAAATACTGCGGGAGCTTCCTCCATTATCTTCTCTTCCAGCTCAAAAAGATCTTCTTTTTCGTGTGTGCCGGAAATAATCTTTTCCATAATGGTGTCCGCTTCAGGATTACTGTATCCGCTAAGATTAAGGCCGGGGTCTTCCGTTTTTGAGGAGTGCCACAAGGGAAGGGGATTTATTTTTCCTTTCATTGCCGTTCCAAAAAGCAGACTATCGTAATTGCGGGGGCGGATAACTTCTCTCTCTAGGAGATGTATTTCTTCTTCTATTATCTTTACATCTACTCCAACTGCTCTCCACTGTCTGCGAATCTCCTCGGCAATGGATTTCATGACAGGTTGGTTTACAGTTACCAGTTCTATTTCTAAAGGTACCACTGTTTCCGGTGTTTTGGAGCACAGTTCATTTAGCTTTTCTCTTGTTGTTGTGGAGACCGACCCTGTCCCGCTTTGAAAGCCCCAAGGATCAAGAATCTCCTCACTGTATCTCTCCTGGAAAGCTTTCACCGCCTCCTCTGTTTCTGTATCAAAGTATCCCGTCACTTCTCCCGTATATATTTCTTCGGAGATAAGGCACCTTTGAAGTGCTCTTACTTCTTCTCCCTGATCTCCTTCTTTCATATCTTTACTGAAAACGTGTACTGTTTTTTCTTCCATTACTTTCATTCCGTCCTCAAAGCCCGCTTCTTTTAGCAGTTCTTTCGCTTTTTCGCGGTGATAAGGATAGGGGTTTTCCGTCTTCTCTTTTCCATAAAGGTGCAAAAGAAGAGGAGAGTGTACAGCTTCACCGTTGATTACTTTTTTAATGATTTCTTCTTTATCTGTGGCGTAGTTTAGTGCTTGTCGTACCTTTAAATCACTTACTGCTCCTTCGCTTTCCATATTAAACATCACTGCAAAGTAGCGCGGCAAAGAGAAGTCGTATCTGTGAAAAGGATACTCTTCACCGGAGACGGCAAAACCGTCTATCTCTTTCTTTCTTTTTGCCTCCAAGATACTTTCTCTGTTTCCATAAAAGTTGAAGTGTACCTCGTCTATATAAGGGGGTTTCTTGAAATAGTACGGATTTCTTTGCAAGACAAGAGATGTTACTTCACCGGAAGAGTTTTCTTTTTTCTCTTTGTATTTGTAGGGCCCGGATCCGACAACCTCTATATTATAATTAGAGAAGATAAAGTCCTGCGTGGGAACACTGCTCCACACATGTTTTGGTATTATCTTTAAGGTAAGGTTTTCCATGAACACGGAAGATGAAGAATCAAGCATAAAGCGTACCTCTAGTTTGGACATCTTTTCCACGCTTACACCGGCCCATGACTCTTGCAGTGTGCTTTTAAAGGTGGGATCTTGTATTGATTTTACCGTAAAAACAACATCTTCCGCGGTTATCCTTTCCCCATCGGACCAAAACAAATCTTCTTTTAGGCGAATATCGAAAATTCTGTTTTCTTTTATCTCGTAGTCATCAATCAGTTCGGGAACGATGTCACCTTCTTTATTGTAACGCATCATTCCAGAGTAAAGAACTTCCATGATGTCGCGTTCCGCGTCACTGCGTGAAGTGTATAAAGGGTTAAGAACAAGCCACTCTGATGTTTTCAGCAGTCCTTCCTTGTAAACTCCTCCTTGGGCGGGAAGTTTTGTTGTGTGCTCTGTGTAAAGCAGGAAAGCTACATAGGAAAAAGAAGAGATGAAAAACAAAAGAAGGAGAAAGAAAACAATCTTCTCTTTTAAATTAAGCACCTCTGGAAACCTCTTCCAGTTATCCTTTGAAGGCCAGTTTTGCGACATTTTTTGATGCATCTAGAGCAGTATATTGAGAAGAGCGAGACCAATAAAGGTAGCCCCGAGCACTATAGTGGAGATGTAGAGGTTTTTTTCCATTCCTCTTTTCTCGGAGTGGAACTCTTCTCCTCCCTGCCCGAAAGCAGCGCCCATGGCCGCTCCTCCTTGTTGTAGCAGAATAACCGTTACCAAAAGAACGGCAACCAGTATTTGTAGAAAAGGTAGTATCTCTTGCATATATTATTTAACTGTTGAATAAAAGATGAATTGTAAGACGAAAGCAATAAGTGTGGTGTAAACGAGGGCTGTGAGTCCTTCAATACTGATCTCCGGGAAAACCGCTTGCACAAACCAGATTATACATATATTGATAAAAAAAGTAAAAAGACCCAGTGTTATGAGGCGTAGCGGAAAAGTGATAATCTTTATCACCGGCCTTATAAAACAGTTGATAAAACCGAGAAGAAGTCCGGCGATGAGAATAATCTGTGTTTCTCCGGTGAAACTGACCGCTTCAATAAACTCTATCGCGGCAAAGAGGGCCAGTATGCCTATTGCCGTGTGTACTGCGAAATTTCTCAATAAAGAGTAAATCATCTGCTGTAATCTACCATAAAAAGACTTTTTTGCCAAGTGCTTGACAACCTTTGAGAGATAGGCAATAATGTTTTTAGCACTCTACGTGTTCAATTGCTAAAAGGTCGCCTACTTAAAAATTATTTAAAACAAAAATGAAAATAAAACCACTTGCAGATCACATACTAATTGAGCCGGAGGTTGATGACAAGAAAACCAAAGAAGGAATCCTTCTTCCGGAAAGCGCGGAAAAAGGAAGACCGGAAAAAGGAAAAGTAATTGCCGTGGGACCGGGAAAGACCAACTCCTCAGGTAAAGTTATTCCTTTGGAGGTTAAAAAAGGAGACAAGGTTCTCTTTACCAAGTACGGTCCAAACGAAATAAAGGTCGATGACAAAGATTACTTAATCGCCAAAGAAGATGACATTTTGGCAGTTATAGAATAATGGCTAAAAAAATATACTATCGCGAAGAAGCAAGAAACAAGATGATGGACGGCGTGAACAAGCTTGCTGATGCCGTCAAGTACACCATCGGCCCCAAGGGTCGTAACGTAGTTCTGGATAAAGGATTCGGCTCGCCGACCATAACCAATGATGGTGTTTCCATCACCGACGAAATCGAACTGAAAGACAAGGCGGAGAATGTGGGAGCTTCCATTGTTAAAGAAGTTGCTTCCAAGGCTAACGAGGCTGCGGGAGATGGAACAACTACTGCTACCCTTCTCGCTAGGGCAATCATTTCCGAAGGATTAAGGAACGTTTCTGCAGGAGCCGATCCTCTTTCTCTAAAAAGAGGAATTGAAAAAGGGAAAGATGCCGTAGTAGAGCAACTTAAAAAGGAGGCTAAACCTATTTCCAAGAAAGAAGAGATAGCTCAAGTAGCAAACATCTCCGCTGAAGATGAGGAGCTGGGAAACCTTATCGCCGAAGTAATTGAAGAAGCAGGTAACGAAGGTGTAGTTACTGTGGAAGAGTCACGTACTTTCGGATTGGAAAAAGAGGTGGTCAAAGGTCTCCAGTTGGAGAACGGCTACATCTCCCCTTATATGGTAACCGATTCGGAAAGAATGGAAGCGGTCTTCGATGACGCGCACATCCTTATCACAGACAAAAAGATATCCTCTATCAACGAGATAGTTCCTCTTTTAGAGAAGCTCTCACGTGAAGGACAGAAGAACTTGGTTATCATCGCTGATGATGTTGAAGGTGAGGCATTAGCTACTCTTGTCTTAAACAAGATGAGAGGAGCGTTTAACACTCTCGCGGTGAAAGCTCCCGGATTCGGTGATAAGAAGAAAGAGATGCTTAAAGACATTGCCGCTGTTTGCGGAGGACAGGTGATTACCGAGGAAGTGGGGCTGAAGCTGGAGAACGCCGAGGTGGATATGCTCGGATCCGCACGCAAAGTTACCGCAACCAAAGAAAACACTATTATCACCGAAGGAAAGGGGAAAAAGTCTGAGCTTGACACAAGAGTCAATCAGATAAAGAAGCAGATTGATAACACCACCTCTGATTTCGAAAAAGAGAATCTGCAAAAAAGACTGGCAAGACTTGTCGGAGGAGTTGCAGTGATAAAGGTGGGAGCAACAACGGAAGTAGAGCAGAAGGCTTTGCAACACAAGGCGGAAGATGCTCTTTCCGCTACCCGTGCTGCTATAGAAGAAGGAATTCTTCCCGGTGGAGGAGTTTCCTATATCCGTGCCCTTAAAGCTCTTGATGATTTGAATCTTGAAGGAGACGAGGCCACGGGAGTGGAGATACTGAAAAGAGCACTGGAAGCTCCTATACGTCAGATTGCAGAGAACGCCGGCGTTGATGGATCGGTAGTGGCTCAAAAAATTAAAGAGGGCAAGGGATCAGAAGGATTTAACGCCAAAAAGATGGTCTATGAAGATCTCTTTAAGGCGGGAATCGTTGACCCTAAAAAGGTGGTGCGTATCGCCTTAGAGAACGCCAGCTCCGCCTCCGGAATGTTTCTTACCACAGAGTGTGTAGTTATAGATGACGAGGAAGACAAGGACGACAAAGGAGGGGGACACCAAGGAATGCCGGGAATGCCGGGAATGATGTAGTCTTTCGGGAAAAGAAAAAAGAAAGAGCGTCCTTTCTTGGGGCGCTCTTCTTGATTAAAGAAAGAAAATAATTTATTATTAACAGTATTATTAGTATAAGTTTAAAAACATGTTTGAACCATTAACCATTGTTTTAGTTTTATTCATAGCTATTGTTCTTTGGGCTATTTATGCCTACAACCGTTTCGTGACTTTGCGTAACAGAGTAAAGGAAGCGTGGGCGGATATTGATGTGCAATTAAAAAGAAGATATGACCTTATCCCTAATCTTGTGGAGACGGTAAAAGGTTATGCCAGCCATGAAAGAGAGGTTTTTCAAAAAGTTACCGAAGCAAGAGCTAACGCTATAAGCGCAGAGCAAACCGGTGATCCCAAAAAAGTTGGAGAAGCAGAGAACCAGCTTAGCGGGGCGCTAAAGAGCCTTTTTGCCGTTTCGGAAAACTATCCTGACTTGAAGGCTTCAGAAAACTTTCTTGAGTTGCAACGTGAAATACGTGATACGGAAGACAAGATCCAGGCGTCACGCCGCTTTTACAACAACAACGTGAAGTACCTTAACACACGTGTAGAGGTCTTTCCGGCAAGTATAATTGCCAAGATATTTGATATTAACAAGGAAGACTTCTTTGAAATAGAGAACGAAGAAGAAAGAGAGAACGTGAAAGTTTCTTTCTAGGATTATGTCTACGCTTTACATAGAATCGGAGAAGAACGTCCGAAGAACTTACCTTTACCTCTTCGGGTTCCTGCTTTTCATTATCGCCATTGGTTGGGTGGTAAGTTTTGTTATGGACAGTTTCTTTATCCTTTATTTCGCTGTTTTTCTCAGCATAGCGATGAGTTTTTCTTCCTACTGGTGGTCGGACAGGATAGTGTTAAGAATAAGTAATGCCAGGCCTATAGAAAAGAGCGACAATCCGGAGCTTTACCGTATTACGGAAAATCTGGCCATTACAGCCGGTCTTCCCATGCCCCGTCTTTATATAATAGACGATCCACAGCCGAATGCTTTTGCTACGGGAAGAAATCCGGAGCACGGAGTAATAGCAGTTACAACAGGGTTGCTTCAAAGATTGGAAAGAGTAGAATTGGAAGGGGTTATTGCACACGAATTAGCGCATATTGGAAACAGGGATGTTCTTCTTTCCACCATCGTTGTTGTTTTGGTGGGAGTGGTAGTGCTTATTGCTGATTTCTTTTTTCGTTTTGCTTTTTTTGGAGGATTGCAGGACAGAGACAGTAGATTGGGATTAATCGCCCTTGGCGGTGCGCTTATCTTCCTTATCCTTTCTCCCTTGCTTGCGCAGATGATGAAGCTTGCCATTTCCAGAAGAAGAGAGCATCTTGCCGACTCCACCGGAGCGCTGATCACCCGTTATCCGGAAGGACTTGCCCGTGCGCTGGAAAAGATATCTGCTTCACCAGAGCAGTTGCGCAAGGCCAATGATGCCACGGCACACCTTTACTTCGAAACCCCTTTTCGCGGGAAAGAAAAGAAGAGCTTTGTACACAGGCTTTTTATGACACACCCCCCCGCGGAAGAAAGAATTAAAAAATTAAGAGGAAATTAAAATATATGAACTGTCCAATTTGCCAAAAAAAAATGGAAAAGGTAGTATTCCACGGTGTGGAGATAGATTACTGCGAGGAGTGTATGGGAATCTGGTTTGAAAAAGACGAGTTACGTGAGGCAAAGGATGAGAAAGAAGAAACACTTAACTGGCTTGACCTCGATCTCTGGAACAAGGAAGAGCATTTCCGTATCTCTAAAGAAGGCAAGTGTTGTCCTGATTGCAATGTTCCTCTTTATGAAGTAGAGTATGGGGATTCCGAGACAAAGGTGGATTTTTGTGGATTGTGTGAGGGAGTATGGCTGGACAGAGGGGAGTTCAAGAAGATTATGGACTACCTAAAGGACAGGGGTTCTTATGAGATTATGAACAACTATGCAAAGACTTTACTGGAAGAGACGGGAGAGGTTTTCACCGGGCCGGAGAGACTTAAAGATGAAGTGGAGGACTTGACTACTGTGCTTGGTCTTTTAAAATACAGACTTGCGGTAAAGCACCCTTATCTTTCCAGCATAATTTCAAACTTACCCAAATAAATATGGAGGCGTGCCAGAGCGGCCGAATGGGCGACACTGGAAATGTCGTGTACTGGCAACAGTACCAGAGGTTCGAATCCTCTCGCCTCCGCCAATTATTATGCAAGAAATCCAAAAGAAGGTTGATCATTTTTGCAAAAAGAACAAGATGGAGTCTCCTCTTGAACACAGACTTCTTGATGTTGTTTCCGAAATTGGAGAGTTTTCTAAAGAAGTTTTAAAGATGAGTGATTACGGAAGAAAAGAGAGCGAGCACAGAAAAGAAGCAGAAGAAGAGATGGGTGATCTGTTCTATTCTTTAATTACTGTGGCTAACTCTTTGCAGATAGATTTAGAGAAAGCACTTAATGCTTCCTTGGAAAAGTACGAAAAGAGAATGAAAAAAGGATCTGCTGGCTCTGATGGCGAGTAATTAAAAAGAAAAAAAGAGGAGACATGCACAAGCAAAACTTGTGTTTTTTAAATAGACAAAGAAATTATTTCTGATAAAATAAAATGGAATAACAATAAAACATATGAAACTTAATGACGAGTTAGTAAAAAAGATACTTTTAGAAGGGGGCTATATAACAGAAGAAGATATAATTAAGGCTGAAGAGCACGCTAAGGATTACCGCAGTTCCATCACAGAATATCTGTTTTTAAAGGAACTTCTCTCTAAAGACATTTTAGGTCAAGCGATTGCCGATCATTTGGGTATTGAGTATGCTGACTTAAACTCCAAAATACCTTCCAAAGATCAGGTTTTCCTTCTTCCAGAAGACATTGCTAAAGAGTTCAGGGTAGTTGTCTTTTCTCAGGAAGAATCGGAGGTGGTTATGGCAACGGACGACCCTCACGGGGGAGGTTTGCTGGAAGCGGTCAAACCCTTCTTTTCTAACAAAAAGATAACCTTCGCCTTTTCTATGCCGGAAGATATTGATAACGTTTTTGCTGATTACTACAAGGGCTTTCATATAGGTACACTGGAAGAGATCAAGGAAAAAGGGCTGACAGCACCGGAAACTATCAATAAACTGATAGAGGATGCGCTGGTGTTAAAGGCTTCGGACATACACTTTGAACCGGAAGAAGAGAGCGCTTTTGTACGTTTCAGGGTTGACGGTGTTTTGCATGATATAGGAGAGATTCCCAAAGAGTATTACGAAAACATTGTCAGTCGCCTAAAAGTTCAAGCAAAGCTGCGTATTGATGAGCACTTCACGCCCCAAGATGGAGCTATACGCTTCTCTTCTCCTTCTTATGAGGATCATATTGATTTGCGCGTATCTATTATTCCTACACTTGATGGAGAGAAGGTGGTTGTTCGTGTTCTTTCTTCTTATGTGCGGGATCTGACACTAAGCGATATCGGTCTTTCGGACAGGTTGCAAGAGCAGATCACAAAGAGCATTAAAAAGCCATTTGGCATGATTCTTGTTGTTGGTCCTACGGGAAGCGGAAAGACGACTACTCTTTACTCTGTAATCAAGATGCTAAACACGAGAAAGGTTAACATTACTACTATCGAGGATCCGGTGGAGTATAAAATAAAAGGAGTTAATCAGATACAAATTAACCCTCAGGCGGGATTCACTTTTGCTAACAGTTTAAGGGCGGTGATGAGACAGGATCCCAATACTATTTTTGTGGGAGAGATAAGAGATTTGGAAACGGCGGAAATAGCGGTCAATGCCGCTTTGACCGGTCACTTGCTTCTTTCCACCTTTCATGCCAACAACTCTGTTTCTGTTATTCCCCGAATTTTAGATATGGGGGTGGACTCTTTTCTTGTAGGATCCACTATAGAGCTGGTTGTTTCCCAAAGACTAGTAAGAAGAATATGCGATTTCTGCAAGGTTAGCTACATTCTCAAAAAAGAAGACAGCCCAGAGATAGTGCAGTACTTTAATGAGGATTCGGTTAATCTGTACAAGGGTAAGGGGTGTGAACACTGTTCCAATACAGGATACAAAGGAAGGGTGGGTGTTTTCGAGTTTCTTAGTTTTTCTCAAGAACTACAGGATCTTACATCCAAGGAGCCGTCGACCAATGAGGTTCTCCAGCTTGCCCGAGAACAAGGATTCGTTTCTATGTTTGAAGATGGCATGGAAAAAGTGAGGCTTGGCATTACTACTATAGATGAACTGTTAAGAGTCGTGGAACATTAAAATGGCAAGAAAGATAAAAGTAAGAAAGTCGCATGAAAAAGAAGGGTTTAACAAACCCGTTTTTGAGTATCGCCCTGACTGGCCTTATGTCAGTGTCGGTTTTGGTGATGAGCGCGACTTCTTTATAGAAAATCTTAGCTTACTCCTTTCTTCGGGAATGGGTATTTCCGCGTCCCTCTCTTCAATGAGAATGTCAGTAAAATCAAGAAAAATGAAGAAAATAGTAGGAGTAATTGAAGAGATGGTTGATGTCGGGCTTCCTTTGTGGAAGTCCTTTCAGACAACCAATCTTTTTCCGGAAAGAATAATAGCTCTTATCCGATCAGGAGAGGAGAGTGGCAAGCTTGCCGATCACCTTAATCTGGTCACTCTGCAAAAAAGTAAAGAAAAGATTTTTATCTCCCGCTTGCGCTCAGCTCTTCTTTATCCAGGAATTGTTTTGTTTTTAGCTTTTGTGTTGGCTTTGAGTAGTTCCTGGCTTATTTTACCTAGATTTGTTTCCATTTTCGAGGACATGGGAGCGGAGTTACCTATTGCAACACAGATATTAATGAGCATAGGCACTTTCTTTCAGAGTCACGGATACTGGGCTGTTCCTTTCTTTGTTTTTATTTTTTCTCTCTGTGTATATCTTCTCTTTTTTCAGAAAAAGACCAAGTTTGTCGGAGACAGTATACTGCTCTCCACTCCGGGGATAAAAAATCTTATACAAGGAGTGGAGTTGGCTCGTTTCGGATATATTTCCGGGACTATGCTTCAGGCGGGAATGCAGATAGGAGAGGTTTTCGATATGGCGAAAAAGGGAACAAACTACTCTTGCTACAGAAAGTTTTATGAGTACTTACAGGAAAAAGTACTACAAGGGGATTCTTTTAGGTCCGCCATCTTGAACTATCCCCATGTAGATAGGTTGATGCCTATTCCCATACAGCAACTGATTATTTCTGCAGAGAAATCAGGAAAACTTCCAGAAACATTTATAAGGATAGGGACTATCTTTGAAGAGAAGACGGAAGCGATGGCCAGAGATCTCTCTGTTGTACTAGAGCCGATTATCTTGATTATTATCGGTGTACTGGTTGCTTTCTTGGTAATAGCGATTATAGGACCTATTTATGGATTATCGGGTCAGTTTTAAAAAAAGTAACGGCTTCTCTTTAATGGAGCTTATTATAGTGATGGGAATAATTGCTATTGTTTCCGTTGTTTCTTTTTCCGCTTACAATGCTTTTAAGGCCAGTAGCAGCACGGACATGGTAGCTACGGAGATCGTGGATCTTTTGCGCTATACTCAAACAAATTCTGAGGCAGCAAAAGAGGATTCCTCTTGGGGATTAAAAATAAAAAGTGAGAACGTTGTTATTTTTAGCGGAGAGAGTTACGCGGAAAGAAATAAAAACTTTGACAGAGTAGTACGGCTGTCTTCCAAGATATCGATAGACGGAATAGATGAAGTTATTTTTAAGAAACTGACTGGCTTTACCAGCGACACAGAGATTCTTTTTAGTATAGGAGAAAAAGAAAAAAGTATAAATATAAATGAAAAGGGAAATATCGAGCACTAACAAAGGCTTTTCTTTGGCGGAGATGCTTATAGCTGTTTCCGTGTTTTCTGTTTTTACTTTAGCTTTTTCCACCATTATGGTGTCTTCCTTTGCACAAATGAGCGGGAGTTCCAATCGGGAAAAAGCTACTCTTTTGGCTGAAGAGGCACTGGAAGCGACAAGAGGCATTAAAGACGGTAACTTGGAAAATCTTGTTGATGGTAATTATGGACTTGTCTTTGATGAGGAAGAATTTTATCTTTCCTCTTCTCCTGATGTTACGGATATTTTTACCAGAAGCATAACCATCTCTACTACGGAAAACGAGAAAAAAAGAGTGGAAGCAAAAGTGCTTTGGTCAGAAGAAAAGCTTGTTTCTCTTGTAACCTACTTTACTTATTGGGAAGAGATTCTTTCTCTTTATTGCGATAAAGGAGAGAGCTTTCTTGCTGTTGACTCCACGGGGGCTTTTATTGAGGGCAATGCTCTTTTAGAAGTTAGTGTAAGCAATACGGCAGAGCATTGCGATCTTCTTCTAGAGAGAGTGTCTATCGCTTGGGACTCTCCCGGATTAAGATTCAGAGAGGTTGTGTATGAAGATCTCACCTTGTGGATTGGAAGTGCCGGATCAGAGGAAGAAGTGGATCTAGAAGAGATGGTCATTTCTTCGGGAGAGAGCGTGATATTGGAATATCTTTTCTCTGGAAATATGCGATTTGAACCTATTTTTAGCATTACTTATACCATGTCTGATGGTAGTAGCGTAACAGAAACCAACATTAATCCTTGGTAACTATGAAAAAAGAAAATAAAAAAGGATTTCTTTTGCTGGAGATGATTATTTATGTGGCTATCTTTAGTATCTTTGTTACTGGATTGTTTCTTTTTGTAAATAGTATAATAGAGTTTAGGACAAGTAGCAGAACGGTTATTGAGGTTAACTCTCAAGGTTCCCGGATAGTGAGCGTTGTCACTCAATCTGTTCGAAACGCTTCTTCTTTGGAGTTGGTTGATGCATCAACACTGATCGTGGATAACAACGTTTTTTACAAAGAAAAAGAAGTGATTTATCTTAATGAAGAAAAACTAAGCAACTCCAGAGTTGTTGTTGACGAGGCTTCTTTTTATCTTTACGGAAACGAGACTGTTCGCATACTTCTTAACCTGAGTAGTTCCTGTAATGGTTTTTCCAACCAGTTTTATGGTAGTGCCACTTTAAGAAAACCTGAAAATGAATGAAAAAGGATTTTCAACACTATATATAGTCATTGTCTTGGGGAGCGTTGTTCTTGCTTTGGCTATCGCTTCTTCCACTACGAATATCTTTGCACTCAAAAGTGCGATGAATTTTGAAAACTCAGCAAGAGCGAGAGCTGTGACTAATGCTTGCGCAGAGATTGTCTTGGAAAAAATAAAACTTAACCACCAGCATAGTGGTGAATATGCAATCGTTATAGATTCGCATACGTGTAATTATAACGTGACCAAAGAAGGAAACAGTGCTCGTCTTATCAGTGTTTCGGCAAGAGTAAGCGATGTTGTGCGCAAGCTGGAAATAGAAACTGTCTCTTTTAATCCTCTGCAAATATCTTCTTGGAAAGAGATATAGTTTGTGATAGAGTAAAAACATGGAAAAAAAGAAAATACTAATACTGGAAGATGAAAAATCACTAGCCAGAGCTCTTCAACTAAAGCTTAGCAGGGCAGACTTTAAAGTAAGTGTCGCCTACAACGGTGAAGAGGGATTGTCGGCGACAGAGAGTGAAGAGTTTGACTTCATTATCTGTGACCTGATAATGCCCAAGATGGATGGATTTACCTTTTTAAGAGAGATACGGGAAAAAGGCATATCAACTCCCGTTCTGGTTTTAACCAACCTAAGCCAGAAAGAGGATCAGGAAAAGGTGTCACGCTTCACTTCAGTCACTTTTTTTATCAAATCGGACACTCCTATTAATAAAATAGTGGAACACGTTACCTCCGAACTAAAAGATTAGCGCTCATAAAAAATGAAAGACAACTTATCAGAGAAGGAGTATCTTAAATTAGTTAATGGTATTATTAAAAGCAGCCTAGAGGCTTCTTATGATACTTTTGACTATAAGAAGATGACTAATCTTCTCAAGAACATCTCTGGCGCAAAAGTGGTTGCCCTTAACTTATACAATAGCGATTTAACCAAAACCAAGACCGTGGCCATATCAAGTTCTTCCGCCCTTCTTTCCGCAGCAACGAAGGTTCTTGGTTTTAGTATTAAAGGAAAGGAGTGGGTTATTATTCCCTCAAGAATTAAAGCTCTGCAAAAGAGCGACTTTTTCCACAAGTCGGACCTTCATACAATATCTTTTGGTGCTATTAATAAAAAGACGGCTAAAACTCTGCAAAAGACGATTGGCATTGGAGATGTCTATGTTTTAAAGGTATCCCATCAAGGACTAATTGGTGATTTTATTCTTTTTACGCACAAAGAAGAGGGCTTAAAAAACAAGAATCTGATAAAGGATTATGTGGGGCACGTAGAATCCATTTTAACTCGCTACAAAACAGAAAAAAACTTGAGTGAAAGCGAGCACAGATTTAAGTCTGTTTTTCAAAACTCCCCCGTTTCTATTCTCATACACGACAAAGATACGGGAGAGATTATTGATGCAAACAAGAAAGCATATACTCAGTACGGGTTCAAAAAAATTGAACAGTTAAAAGAAAACGATTTCTGGATGGAACCTCCTTATTCAGAAAAAGAAGCACTAAAATGGATGCACAAAGCAAGCAAGGAGGGAGTGCAAAGCTTTGAATGGAAGAGTCGTAAATCCAATGGAGATATCTTCTGGGAGATTATTACACTATCACCGATAACTATTGATGGCAAAAAAAGAATACTGGCAACAACTATTGATATTAGTGAGATAAAAAGAATAGAGGAAGAACTGAACTTAAATGAGAATCGCTACGAAGAGCTTGCCCGGCAAAGCAAGACGTTTATCTGGGAGGTGGACCCTAAAGGAAGGTACTTGTATGTAAGTGATAATGTTAAGGATGTTATTGGCTTCTCTAAAGAAGAACTGATTAAGAAAAGAGTGTTTGATATACATCCCGAGAAAGGAAAGAAAGATTTCAAAAAAGAAGTTTTGGGCATCTTGAAAAACAAAGAGAGCATAAGTGGAATGGAAAACCCTATCATGCACAAGAACGGAAAAGTGGTATGGGTTTTGAGCGCAGGACTTCCTGTTCTCGATAACAAGGGAAATCTTATCAAATACAGGGGCACTGATACGGACATATCAAAGATTAAAGAAATAGAAAAAGAACTTCAAAGAAAAAGAGAAGATCACGAAACACTTGTTTCCAATATACCGGGAGTTACTTACCGTTGTCTTTTTGATAAAGAGTGGACAATGCTCTATATATCCGAGGAAGTCAGTAAATTGACCGGATACTCAACAAAGGACCTTGCAGATAACAAGACTATTAGTTACGCAAACATCATTCACGATGCTTATAAAGAACATGTTGAAAAAGAGATAAAAAAAAATATTTCAAAAAAAGAACCATGGGAGATAGAGTATGTTATTGTTTGTAAGAATAATAAACTGAAATGGGTTATGGAAAAAGGACAAGCTGTTTTTGACAGCAAAGGAAATGCCAAGACACTTAATGGAATTATTTTCGATATCTCTGATCGTAAAAAAATTGAGAATGAACTAGAGTCAAATAAGCAGGAGCTTGAGAAGTTTAAATTAGCTGTTGAAAACGCTTCGGATCACATAGTTATCACCGACAATGATGGTTTTTGTCTTTATGCAAACGACATGGTGGAAAAGATAACTGGTTTTTCCAAAGAAGACGTCATAGGATACAAGGTGGGGACTGAAGATAACTGGGGAGGATTGATGGAGAAGAGTGTTTATGATGAGCTATGGACAACGATTAAAGAAAAAAAGAAACCTTTTACGGGAGAAATGAAAAACAAAAGAAAAAACGGAGAAGAATACTATGCCCAAGCGAACATCTCCCCTGTTCTAAATGAAGATGGTGAAGTTGTTTTCTTTGTTGCTATTGAGCGTGATATTACTGCGGAAAAAGAGATAGACAAAGCAAAGACAGAGTTTGTTTCTCTGGCCTCCCACCAGCTGAGAACACCTCTTTCCACAGTTAACTGGTATACGGAGATGCTTATCTCTGGGGATGCGGGAGAGATAAACGAGGAGCAGGAAAATTATCTACAGGAGATATATAGCGGAAACCAGAGAATGGTGGAGCTGGTTAATTCTTTATTGAATGTTTCTCGCTTGGAGTTGGGAACGTTTACTGTTACACCGGAAAAGGTGGATGTAGTGGAGATGACAAAAAGCATAATCAAGGACATTAGTATTAATATAGAAGAGAAAAAACAAAATCTTAAGGAAAATTATAAAGATAATCTACCCAAAATAGACGCAGACCCTAAGTTGCTGCGTATAGTGATAGAAAATCTGCTTTCCAATGCTACAAAATACACACCTGAAGAAGGAGAATTGAAGATAGATATCCATAAAGATAAAAAAAATATGGTTATTACGGTAAGTGATAACGGTTATGGTATATCCGAATACCAACAGGAAAAGGTGTTTCAAAAATTATTCAGAGCTGATAATATATTGGAGAGGGATACCGAAGGCACTGGACTGGGGCTTTATATTATTAAGTCCATTCTCGATCACTCCGGTGGATCAATTCGGTTTCAGTCAAAAGAAGGAGAGGGCACAACTTTCTATGTAACCATTCCTCTCAGTGGTATGAAAAAAAGGGAGGGAGCAAAAACTTTAACTTAATATGAAAAAAGAAAAAACAATACTGGTAGTAGAAGATGAAAAACCTCTTTTGGGGGCGATAAGGATCTCTTTGGAAAAGCATGGTTTTAATGTAATTACCGCCAGAAATGTGGACAAGGCCAAAGAAAGACTTTTGGAGGCCAGTGAGGTGAATGCGATTTGGATTGACCACTATCTGCTTGGAAAAGAAAGTGGTTTGGATTTTGTTTTCTGGTGCAAAGAAAAAACAGAAGAACACAACAAGATTCCCATCTTTCTGGTTTCCAACACTGCTAGTTCGGACAAGATCAAAACCTATCTTGCTTTCGGGATAAATAAGTACTATATAAAGGCAGAAAAAAGACTAGATGATATCATTGGAGAAATAAAAGACTTTCTAGAAAAAGAGGAGAAGTAGACTTGCAAAAAACATTATTTTTCATTATAATATAGGGTAATTATTTACTTTTTTAGATATGCTTGATTCTCCCGTTGATGAGATAAAAAATAGGCTTGATATATTAGATGTTGTGCGGGAGTATATAAACCTTGAAAGAGCCGGTTCTAACTACAGAGCACCGTGCCCTTTTCATTCAGAAAAGAGTCCTTCTTTTTTTGTTAGTCCTTCTCGTCAGAGTTGGAGGTGTTTTGGCGGGTGTAATGATGGAGGAGATATGTTTAGCTTCGTTATGCGCATAGAAGGAGTGGAGTTTGTTGATGCTTTGCGTATACTGGCAAAAAAGGCTGGAGTAGAGTTGCGCAAACAGGACCCGCAAAAAGAATCAAAGAAAAAGAGACTTTTTGATATATGTGAGTTGGCTGCTTTGTTTTTTGAAAAACAAAGAGAGAACGCTTCCAAAGGAAAAGAAGCGAGTAGTTATTTACTAGAGAGAGGAATAAAAGAGGAGAGTATAAAGGAGTGGCGCATAGGTTACGCTCCCACGGCGAAGAGTTCCCTTTCTAAATTCCTTATCGGAAAAGGATACAGAGTTGAAGAGCTTGTGGAGGCGGGAGTTTCGGTAGGAAAGCAACCCTTTGACCGTTTTTCCGGAAGAATTATCTTTCCCATATTCAGTGTAAGCGGGCAAGTAATCGGTTTTGGTGGAAGGGTTTTTCTGGAGAACGATGAGAGGGCAAAGTATATTAACAGCCCTGTTACTCCCCTTTACGACAAGAGTAGCGTTCTTTACGGACTGCACCGCGCGAAGGTGGGAATAAGGAGAGAAAAGTTTGTTGTTGTTGTTGAGGGCTATACGGATGTTATTCTCTCTCATCAAGAAGGTTATGAGAATACGGTTTCTTCTTCCGGGACAGCGTTAACTTCTTCACAATTAGAAATCTTACGTCGCTATACGGAAAGCCTTTATACCGCCTTTGATATGGACTCCGCCGGAGGGTCGGCCACGGAAAAAGGAGTGGATACTGCACGTAAGATGGACTTTGATATTAAGGTGATTATGATGCCGGAAAACATGGACCCCGCGGATGTGATCTTAAACGATCCAAAACAGTGGGAGAAACTGATTCGGGAAGCCCAGTCGGTAATGGACTTTTATTTCCATCACGCCCTTTCTTTGCACAACGTAAGTGAAGCGAAGGGAAAGCGCAAGATAGTGGAAGCTCTCTTGCCGGAGATAAAGAAGGTAGAGAACAGCATTGAGCGTGCGCACTACATTTCCAAATTGTCTAATGTTACGAGTGTAAGCGAAGAAGTTCTCTTGGGTGAGCTTTCCGCGGTAAAAAAAGAAGCGGTGAGCAAGGATGAAGAGAAAAAAGAAGAAAAGAAAACGAAAATGGACAGACTGGAAGAGAGAGTTGCTTCCCTTTGCGCGAAAAACAAGGAGATTCTCTCGGAGATCAATGAAAAGGATTTGTCTTTTTTAGGTAAAGAGATATCCTCTTTGCTTCTCTCTTTAAAGGAGGGAGTCAAAGAAGATAGTTTTTCAGAGAAAGAAAGAGAGTTGCTAGACTACTTCTCTCTTCTCCCGAACAATACGGAACCGGAAAATGAAACAAAAGAAGTAGAGGAGTGCTTAAAAGAAATAAAGAGGATAGATATTCGCGAGAAATTAAAAGAGATAGGTTATCAGATAAAAGAGGCGGAGAGTTACGGGGAAAAAGAAAAAGAGGAGCGTCTTACAAAAAAGTTTCAAGATTACTCAAAAAAATTACAAGAGCTTTAAATTATGGCTAAAAAAAACAGCTTCCCCGAAGCAAAAATAAAAGAGATTATTAAAAAAGCCAACAGCAGAAGAGGTGTTGCTTATTGGAGTGATATACTGGAGGTTTTTCCGGAATTGAAAAAGAAAGATGAGGAGATAGAAAAGGTGGCTTTTTTGCTTGAAGAAGAAGGCCTTATTGTAATAAAAGAAAGAAGTTTCCTTGACAACAATCCCCTAGAGGGACTGGAGGAGGCGGAGATAAAGATAGACTCTATCCAAACTTATCTCAAAGAGATATCCAATGAGCCGCTCCTGGACACTGATCAAGAGATAGAGCTAGCAAAACGTATAGAAAAAGGAGACAAAGGCGCTAAAAGAAAAATGGTGAGAGCTAATTTACGATTAGTTGTTTCTATAGCGAAAAAGTATATTGGACGATCTCCTAAGCTCACTTTTCTGGATCTTATACAAGAAGGAAATTTAGGTCTTTTCCGTGCCGTGGAGAAGTTTGATTGGAGAAGAGGATATAAGTTCTCTACTTATGCCACCTGGTGGATAAGGCAGTCCATTAACCGTGCCCTAGCTGACCAGTCTCGTACGGTACGCATTCCGGTGCACATGGTGGAAAAGATATCCAAGTATACTAAAGTTCGCAAGGATCTCTTTCAAAGTCTTGGTAGAGAGCCTTCTCCGGAAGAGATAGCCGCAGAGATGGGTGTAGAGGTGGAAAAGATACGTCATATTGTAAAAATATATCAGACAGCAACCTCTCTAGAAGCACCTGTGGGAGACGAAGATGACAGTAGCACTTTGGCAGACTTTATCGAAGATGAGAAGACCGCTTCTCCTCCGGTAACTGCTGCACGTAAGCTTTTAAAGGAAAGGCTTGATGAGATTCTGGTTGATCTCGATGACAGAGAAAAGAAAATACTTTCCATGAGGTTTGGGTTGGAAGATGGAGTAACGCACACACTGGAAGAGGTGGGTCAGATATTTGGCGTTACAAGAGAGAGAATACGTCAGATTCAAGCTAAAGCATTGGAGAAGATAAGGAAGCATGATCAACTGGAAAAACTGGAGGGGTACTAAAGCTTGAAAAAAGTTAAATATTAAGTTATATTAGAGCATATTCCGCGGTAGCTCAGTGGTAGAGCCCCCGGCTGTAAGTTTTTGCAGCTTTCACAGGTAACTGTGATTGAAAAATCGGGTGAATTCAGGGAAACCTAAACATCAATAGATGCAAGGCAATCCTGAGCCAAGCCTTTAATAAAAGGAAGGTGCAGAGACTATCCTGAAAAGGAGTACTCTAGTTTTTTACTAGGGGAAGCGCCCGACTTCCAGGTGATTATATTAACTGGAAGATGATATAGTCCAATCTTCAAAGAAATTTGGAGGCAATTGTAACCGGTTGGTCGTAGGTTCGAATCCTACCCGCGGAGCAGAGTAGGATGATTGGACGCTTTTGAGATGCTCAAAAAGGGTTCTTTCATCTCAAATAGGGGATTTTTCCCGTCTACAATACGGTTCTGAAGTAGGAATTTCAAAAATTCATTCTTTTCTTCTATTTCAGAACTTTCAAATATTTCTTCTGCCTTTTTTGCTATATTTAGCACTGTTTTTATCGTAATATGGTAGCTTTCGTCTGCCTGTGTAAGCTCCTCTTTCTGCACCCCTAATTCATACTGCTCTTCTTTATACTCTTTCAGTTTTGCATTATATATGTCCTTAGTAATTCACCATTTCCCAAAAGATGATTTTAATTAAAAAGGAATTTTTTTCTTTCTCTATTCCTTTCCAGTCAACAGTTATGAACGTGTTCAGCAGCGAAGACAAAAAAACAACATAGGTCTAATTTATGTTTTCCGGATTTTTCTTAATTTGACAATAATTTCAAGCACTTTATAATATAGATAGTGGCGTATAAGTGGCGTATAAGAAGGCAAGAGGTGTGCCGTGTTTATATCTTCTATGATTGATGTTTGAAAATAAAGGTCGAATTATAAATA
>CAZPZV010000003.1:0-9063 GCA_964591185.1 uncultured Candidatus Saccharibacteria bacterium
GCGCCCAGTAAAAGAATGCAGAAACTACAGCAACAAGAGCGACCAGCCCAAGCACGATTATTATTCTTACCCACATCTTATCTTCTTCTTTTGGTCTTTCCGGAACACTTTCAATGTTGTCAGGAGCAGGTTTTTCTTCTTCAGGAATCTTAAACTCATCTACAGACTCCTTTATGTCTTCTTCGGAAACTTGTTCGGAGTATGGATCTTCTTCAGGCATTTTTGGGTTGGTTTCTTCCATTGAAGGCGCTTCTTCTGTTTCTTCCGGAATACCTTCTGTGCTTAGATCTTTTTCTGAAGAAACATCTTCTTCCTCTTCCGGAATTGGTTTTGGTTCCGGGGGAGGAGGAATCTCTTCTTCCAAGGGTTCCCCTTTTTCTCTTGAATCCATCTTTCTCAAGAACTGTTCTCTTTCTTTTTCTTCTTCCTCTTTCATTTCCTTGGTGTAAACGCCCTCTGAAAAATCTTCAGGGGAGTTTTGTGCTATTATCTCTTCTATTATATTGGTAGCGGAAACACCTCTTTCTTTTGCCTCCCTAAAAGTGGGCTCTTTGTCTTCATTTTGTCTCATTATTTCAGAGAGGATTTGTTCGTCGCTTTGTCCGCTTTCCCTTGCTTTTTTTATTGATTCTACAATTGACATTTTAATTAAAATTTAAAATCAAGATCAGAAAGATCTGCATCTTTCTCTTCTTCTTTTGACTCTTCTCCTCCTCCTTCTTTTTCTTCCACTACCTCCTCTTCTTCTACTTCCTCTTCTTCTGTTTCTGGCAAATCTTCTTCTACTTCTTTTTCCTCTCTTCTTTTTTCTTCTTCTTTTCTTATTCTAGTGAGAACATCTTCAGAAAATCTTCCTTTTTCTTCTTCTATTTGATTGTTTACTTCGTCTAGTTCTGCTCTAATTCCTTCTTCTCTTTGTCTAATCAATTCAATTTCTTTTTCCTTTCTCTCTATTTCAGAAAGTTCTTTTTCCAGTTCCCATCTTTCTTTTTCTACCACTCTTCTTTCTTCCTCTACTTCCCATCTTCTTTTTTCCGCTTCTTTTCTTTCTTCAGGATTTTCTTTCAACGCTTCTTCTTTTTCTACTTCCTCTTCCTTGTTTTTCAGTTCCGCTTCTTTTTCCTGCGCTTCCCCGATTTTGTTTTCCAGCTGGTAGCGTTTCTCTTTGAGCTTGTTTTCTTTTTCTTCTAAAGGCCTTTTAACAGAAAGAAGGCGACTCAGTTCACGCTCCAGTTCCGTTTTCTTTTGAACTAGATCCATGCCTCTTTCTTTGCTTGTGACTTCTTCCTCGTTTTTTCTGATCTCTTCTTCTTCATTTAAAACTCTCTGATAGTGCAAATCTATCTCTTCTAGTTGTTTTTGAATCTCCATCATTTCTTCTTCAAGAGTCCATTTCTTTTTTTCTATCTCTCTTCTTTTTTCTTCTACCTTCCACCTCTCTTTTTCTTTTTGTCTTCTCTTCTCTTCCGTGTCTGCTACTTCCTCCTCTTCTTCTATTTGCTTCTCCAAGTCTTCAGTTTCTTTTTCCTGTTCCAAGACAATGTCCAGTTTCTCTTTAGTGTGGTTTTCTTTTTCTTTTATTCTTGCCCTCTTCAAGTCCAAAGACTTCTTTTCTTCTTCTTTTTCTTGTTTTCTAGACCCTATTGCAGATACCTCTTCTTTTATATTTAGATAGTTTTCTTTCTTGTTTAGTTTTTCTTGTTCTTTTCTTGTTTCTTCTTCTCTGTTAGTTAGCCTGCGGTATTCCAGTTCTGCCTCCTTTTTCTCTTTTTTGGTTTTGTTGATTTCTTCTTGCGTTTCCCAAACAGAGTCTTCCGCCTTCCTTCTTTCTTCTTCTGCCTTCCATCTCTTCTTTTCTATTTCTTGTTTTTCTTCAGGAGTATCAGCAATTCTTTCTTGTGCTTCAATATTCTCTTTTTCTTTTTTTGCCTTTTCTTCTTCCTCTTTTTCTTTACTTAGCTTTGCACTCAATCTTTCTTCTTCCATAGAAAGCCTTTCCATCTGCAACTCCAAAGCCTTCTTTTTCTCTAGAATAGAGTAAAGATTGTTTTCCGCCTTTTCTTTGGCAATGCTGATTTTTTCCAGCTCCGCCCTTCTTTCTTCTTCAGGAGAGATTTCTTTCTTTTTTTTCAAATCTTCTTCTCTTTTTTGCTCTTCTTTTTTTCCTCTTTTTTCTTCCTCGTACTCTTCCACAGATTTTTCTTTTTGAAGAGATTCTTTTTTTCTTGCCTCTTCTTTTCTTTTTTCCTCGAATTCTTTTTCTTTTTCCTCTATCTTTCTAAGTTTTTCTTCTAGCTCGTTTATCTTTTCATTAATCTCGCTTATTTCTTTTTCTATGCCCCAGCGCTCTTCTTCTATTTGCCTTCTGTCTTCTTCTATCTGCCACCTTTTCTCTTTTATATTCTTTTCTTCTTTAGTGTTTTTGGCCAACTCTTGCTCTTCTTCTATCTTCTTTTCTTCCTTTTCTATGTCTGCTTCTCTTCTTTCTACTGACTTTAGGTTGTCTTCTATTTGAGACTTCTTTTTTATTAAATCCTTATTTTCCGCCTCTAGGGTTGCTTTTTCTTCTTTCATAGAATCTGTTAAACCTCCTTGAGGAGCTTCCTCTTCAGAAGTTTCTTCCTCATAATCTTCTTTGGGAAGATCTTCTTCAATAAACTCTTCTTTAGGAGATACTTTGTTTTGTTGTAATTCTTCCCTTAAAGACATAAGTTCGTTTTCTGTTTCTAAGAGAGATGAGTTTTTTTCTTCTGTCTCGTTTTCTAATTGTAAAATTTCTTCTTCTAGTTGCCAACGCTTTTTTTCTACCTCTTTTCTTTCGTCTTCCGCGTCCCAGCGCTCTTTTTTGATGGCACGTTTTTTAAGAGGATCTTTTTCTTCTTGTTCTCTCGCTTCAATCTCTTTTTCTTTTTTTTCAATAGATGCTTCTTTTTCTCTCACCCTTTCAATCTCCTCTTCTTTTTCTTTTTTCTTTTTTTCCAACTCTTCTTTCTCCGCAGAAAGAGACTCTGTTTCTGCTTCTTTATCTTTTATTTTTGTTTCCAGAAAACCTACTCTTCTTTCCCTTTCTTCTTCTTCCAGGGCATCTACTTCTCTTTTCAGCTCCTCTTTTCTTTGAGAAAGAGAGTTTCTCTCTTCGCTTAAAGAAGAAAGTTCTTTTGTCGCACTGTTTACTTTTTCCTCCCAAGCCCAACGCTCTTTTTCCGTGTCTTTTCTTGCATCCTCCACCTTCCATCTTTTTCTTCCCAATTCTTTTTCTTCTTCGAGGCTTTGCGCTTTTTCTCTTTCCGCTTCAATATTTTTTTCTTCTTCTTCTATCTCAGCCTCTCTTTGAGATACTTGAGCAAGTGTTTTTTCAGCTTGTTCTTTTTTTTCCGTTGCTTTGGCTATATTTATATCCAAATCCTCTTCTTTTCTCTTCAGGTCTTCTCTTTCTTGGAGAAGGGAGTCTTTTCTTTCTTTTATATCGGAAAAGATGGTGTTGGTGTTTTCCATAATATTTAAAATTAGCTTACTTCTACCATTCTATACTTGACATTAAATTTATGCAAGTATTAAAGGGCTTTTTCCTTTATGTCGTATAAAGAATACATCTTTTTCTCTTTTTCTCTCAACTCTTCTTGAAGGATCCACTTTTCTTTTTCTATCCGGCGGAGATCTTCCTTCCTTGCTGTTCCTTCTTTTATTTTTTTTGTCTTTTCTTCTTCTTTTTCCACAACAGAAGAGATCTTTTTCTTTAGATCTTCAATCTCTGTGGATAGCGCACTGATTCTTTCTTCTGTTTGCTCAAAGAAAGGAGAGTATCTTTGCACTCTTTTCTCTTTTTCTCTTTCTCTGCGTCTTTTTTCTACTCCTTCTTCTCTAAGGAACAGCTCTTTTATCTTTTTATACAACTCTTTTTCTCTGTTTTCCAGAGCTTCTTCTTGAGAAGAGAGATCTTCTGTTGAGTTTTCTTTTTTCTTTTTTATAATGCTTCTTTTTTCCTCTATGCTGTCTTGTTCGTTTTCCGCATAAATCTTTTGTTTTTCCAGAAAGAGCAACTCTTCTTTTTCCGTTAAAGTTTTTCTTTCTTCTTGCAGTTCAGTCATTTTTTTCTCTAACTTTCTTTTTTCCAAAGACAAACTGTTTATTCTTGAAGAGATGGTGCGAATGTCTTTTTCCGCCATTCTGCGATCCTCTTCTATTTCTTTCTTGTCTTCTTCTATTTCACTTCTTGTTTCCTCTGTTATTCTTTTTTCTGTTGCGCTTTCAGCCTCTTTCCCGTCTTTTATTGTCTCTTTTATCTTTGCACTGAGACGCTCTTCTTTTTTTTGTAAAAAAGAAACTCTTTCTTTGAGATTATCTTCTACTTCTTTAAGACTATCTTCTTCTCTCTTTGTCTCTTCTTTGTAGTCTCTCACCAGATGAACTTTCTTGCGCAAAGATATCAGTTGCTTTTTTAGTTTTGCTTCTTCTTCTGCAAGCGTAATCTTTCTTTCTTCTCTTTTCACTCTTCTTTCTTCTCTCTTCACTTCTTCTACTTGTGACTCTATGCTCTTAATCTCTCTGTCTGTCTTCATTATTTTTTTCTCTATCTCCCACATCTCCTTTTCAACTCTTCTTCTCTCCATCTTTAGTTGCCAGTATTCTTCTTTTTTGCTTTGTTTTGCTTTTTCTTTTATTTTTTCTTCTTCCTCTTTTTTTGTTTTTAGTTGCTCTTCTGTTTCACTTCTTTTTTCCAGTAGCGCTTCTTTTTGATATTGAAGAGATCTTCTTTCTTCTATGAGTTTCTTTTCTTTTTGAGAGAAGCTTTCCGTTTTTCCGTTTATTTCTTTTCTCATTTCTTCTTCTTTTTCGAGAAGAGAGGAGATTCTTTCTTTTTTTGCGTAAACTTCTTTGAGTTGCTCTTCTGTCTGCCACTTTTCTTTTTCCAGACCACTCTTCTCCTCTTCCACGCTCCAGCGCCTTTCTTTGATCTCTTCCTCGATATGCGGGTCGTTTACGACAAGCTCTTCTTCAGTTATTTTTTGAAGAGCGCTATTAATCTCTTCTTCTCTTTTGGAAAGCCGAAGAAGTTTTTCTTTTAATTCTTTTTCTTTGACGTCGAGGTTTTCTCTGTCGCTGAGAAGAAGGGGTTTCTTTTCAGTAACGAACTCTTGTATCTCTCTCTTTTTTGCTTCCAAGCTTTCAGTCTTTTCCACCTCTTCTTCTTTAACCTCTATTTTCCTTTTTTTCTGTGGGAGAATCAGTTTTTCTCTTTTAATTTTTCTTCTAGGATACTTCTTGCGGGGAACTTCTTCTTTTGTTTTTTTGGGGCTTTCTTCTATTTCTTCGGGAATAATTTTTCTTTCTGTGCTCTTCTTTTCTTCTCTTGTTTTTTTCCGTGCTTCTTGGAGCTCTTTAGCGAAAGACTCTTTCTCTTTTTGCACTTCTCTTTCCGTTCTTTTCACTCTTTTCTCGTTTTCTCTTATATTCGCTTCCACTGTTTTTATTTTTTCTTTTACTTCTTTTATCTTTCTCTCGTTTTTTTCCATTCTTTCTCTGCCTGCGAGAGATCTCCTCTCTTCAACTAGACTGTTCAACGTCTCTTGAAGGGAGTCTTTCTTTCTAATCAAAAAAGCCACCCTTTCTCTAAGAGAAGAGAGTAGCTTTTTTGTGGAGAGTATTTCCAGTTTTCTTTCTAAAAAGTATAGTTTTCTTTTTTGTATTCTTTCTTTTATAGAGATGCGTTGTCTTTGGATAGAAAGTTCACGAATCTTTCTTTTCATTTCATCTGCTCTCTTTTTCCACTGCCAATACTCTTCTCCTTTCATTGCTTTTTCTTCTGCTTGCAGTCTTTTCTTCTGCTGTTCGTTTATTCTTATGTCAATTCTTTTCTTTTTCTCTAAAAGAGAGTTTATTTTTTCCTCTATGTGATTTTTCTCACTCTTTGGCATTTGCTCTTTTTATGGAAAGACTCATTTTCCCTCCATCGATTTTAATTACCTTCACTTTTACTTGATCCCCGAGCTTTACCCTGTCCTCAACTTTGTCTATTCTTTCATCTGCTATCTCGGAAATGTGTACGAGTCCTTCATGTCCGGGAAGTATTTCCACTACCGCACCGAAATCAAAGAGCTTCTTTACCTCTCCTTCAAAAACTTCTCCTACCTCCACTTCGCGGGTAATGTCTTTTATCTGATTCATTGCTTTTTCTGCAGACTCTTTGTCTTTGGAAACGATAAAGATGCGACCATCATCCTCTATGTCTATGGAGGAGTCTGTTTCTTCTATGATTTTGTTTATGGTTTTTCCTTTAGGACCGATAACCTCTCCAATTTTTGACGGCTCAATCTTCACCATGATAACACGCGGAGCGTAAGGAGAGAGGTCTTCTTTGGGCTTGTCAATAACTTTCCTTATCTCTTCTATTATATATAAGCGTGTTTCTTTTGCCTGTTGCAGGGCTTCTTTCATCATCTTTTTCGTTATACCATCCACCTTTACATCCATCTGAATCGCTGTAACTCCTTCTTCTGTTCCGGCAACCTTAAAGTCCATGTCTCCATAGTGATCTTCTGCTCCTTGTATGTCTGTAATAAGCTTGTATTCATCATCTTTGGTTATAAGTCCGATAGATATTCCTGCTACCGGTCTTTTAATGGGAACTCCGGCGTCCATCAGTGCCGCTGTGGTACTGCAAACAGAGGCCATCGATGTTGATCCGTTAGATGTAAGAATCTCAGATACGGCGCGGATGGTGTAAAGAAAATCATCCGTATCGGGAATAAGGGGAAGGAGTGCTTTTTCTCCTAGCATTCCGTGACCAATATCCCTTCTACTTGGTCCGCGAATGGGCTTTACTTCTCCTACGGAGTAAGCG
Organism: uncultured Candidatus Saccharibacteria bacterium; assembly: GCA_964591185.1. GTDB lineage: Bacteria > Patescibacteriota > Minisyncoccia > Minisyncoccales > PWPS01 > T1SED10-78. The sequence continues at coordinate 6,842 of CAZPZV010000003.1, forward strand.
GGGAAGTTGTAATGGTGCATGAAACGTTTCTTTCCGGTGAGCTCCATATCATCAAACAGTTGCTGATCTCCGGGTGCGCCAAGAGTGATAATAGAGAGAGACTTTGTTTCTCCACGACTAAAGATAGCACTTCCGTGGGTGCGTGGCAGTATATCTGTCTCGATACTTATATCTCTTAACTGGTTAATCTTTCTTCCGTCAACGCGTTTCTCTTTGAAAAGAATGTTGTCTTTTACCGCTTTCTCCACGATCTCGTCAAAACAAAGGGAGGCGTATTTTTTATCCTCATCTTCATGTTCCAGCTGAGACATAATCTCCTCTTTTAGTTCTTTTGTTTTCTCTAAAGGGTTTTCTTCAGAGGAAAATATTTTTTCTACTTTTTTCTCTGCTTTTTCTTTTATCTCTTTCTCTACAGCTTCATTACTGTAAAGAGGGTTAATCTCTTTCTTTTCTGCACCCTCCTTGGAAGCAATTTCTTCTTGCCAAGAACAGCTCTCTTCCAGTGTCTTTTCCGCAAACTCTACCGCCTCCATAATGGTGTCTTCTTTTTCTTCTTCAAATCCTCCCTCGATCATGTTGATGATGGTTTCTTTCTTTTTTAACCCGCTGAGGATAAGGTCTATCTCTCCTTCATCGCGATCATTGCTTACCGGGTTGATAAGCAGTTCTCCGTTGTTTTTTCCTACGCGTACCGCTCCCAACGGTCCGTTCCACGGGATGCTGGAGATGTGCAACGCCAGAGAGGCGGCAATCATTCCCAGTACTCCGGGATCGTTCTCTTCATCCCAGGAGAGGCAAGTAACAATCACTTGTATTTCTTTTTTCAGTTCCTTGGGAAACATGGGGCGTATGGCCCGATCTATCATTCTCGATATCAGTGTCGCTCTGTCGGAGGGCCTTCCTTCGCGACGAGTGTATCTTGATCCTCCTATCTTTCCTGCAGCATAGAACTTTTCTTCGTAGTTTACAGATAGAGGGAAAAAGTCTTTAAAAGTATCTTCTCTGTCCATGGTTGCAGTGGCCATGACTACGGTATCCCCGTACTGCAACAAAACTTCTCCGTTAGCTTTTTTTGCCAAGGAGTTGATTTTTGCTGTTAGCGTTCTTCCTCCTACTTCTAAAGTATATTTATTCATTGGTTTAATCTTTTCAATAAAAATCTTCTGGTGTTACCCCCCAGGTTTATAAACTCGTCTGCGCAATCTCTTAGTTTTGCGGAGGCGGACTTTTCAAATCCTATAACTTCCACGCGCTTGCCGTGGTTTTTGAGATATTCGATAAGAGGAACGAAGTCACCGTCTCCGGTTACCAGCACCACGGCATCAACGCTGACGGACATGCGCACGGCATCGATGGCCATACCCACATCCCAATCTCCTTTTTTAAGTCCTCCTTGAAACTCTTGCAAGTCTTTTATTCTTGTTTCTATTCCCAGATTGGTGAGAGCCTCAAAAAAGGACTTTTCTTCCCCGGTTTTTGTTCTTATTACATAGGCGAAAGAGCGGATAAGGTTTCTTTTGCTTACCGCTGTTTCCACTACTTTGCTGAAATCAACATGCGCGTTGTAGAGTTTCTTTGCTGAGTGGTAAAGGTTCTGTACGTCGATAAATACGGCGACGCGTTGACCCTTGTGTTTTATGGTCATAGGTTATTTTTTTAACCCCACTTTTGCGATAATCTCCTTGTATTTTTCTTCATTTTCTTTTTTCAAGTAAGAGAGAAGTTTTCTTCTCTTGCTTACCATGGCAAGAAGTCCTCGCTTGGAGTGCAGGTCTTTGGGATTGTCCTTCATATGCTTGAAGAACTCTTCTATGCGTTTTGAGAGAAGGAGTATCTGTGCTTCCGGACCTCCGGTGTTTTCGCACTCCTTTAGTATCTCTTCTTTTTTTTCTTTTGTAAGCATTCTTTTATTTTACATTATTTATAATATGGTGACAAACAAGTCTCCTTGGTGCCCCCACCAGGACTCGAACCTGGAACAAACTGATTAAGAGTCAGCTACTCTGCCAATTGAGTTATGAGGGCTTTTAACAATCTATATTGTACCATCCGGCACCTACATTAAACACGGACAAAAACAATCCCACGATTATATAAGCGGTATAGAAGATAAGTAGACCGATAATAGTAGTCCTGATAATCGCTTTTCCTTTGTTTATCTGTTCCGGATTTCCCGCAGCAAAGAAGAAGACTATACCCGCCCAGCAGAAAAGAAGAGCAGC
>CAZPZV010000003.1:9163-43729 GCA_964591185.1 uncultured Candidatus Saccharibacteria bacterium
GATTTCCCGCAGCAAAGAAGAAGACTATACCCGCCCAGCAGAAAAGAAGAGCAGCGATAACGGGAACGAATACCGTGGAAAGCCACTCGACAACCTCATTAAAAATTTCCAATATATGGCAAGGCTGACAATCGTCCAGGTCATCTCCGGGGCCACAGACTCCACCAGCAAGATTAGCTGCAGAAGCCACTAAGGGAAATAAAAGCAAAAGCGTGATAATCGCTACTTTCTTCATTGTTAACCATTATAGCTTATTTCGTATGAAATTAAAATAGTTGAGCCCCGTACTTTGTCTGTACGGGGCTTTTCGCTACTTTGTGGACCAATTCTTTGGAACTTTAAATACAACAGTACACTCGGAGCAGGAGTATTCTACTGTTTCTGGTAACCCTCCAAGACTGCCCTTTCTTTTAACATCGTAATCCTTGCTCCCACAGATGCGACAACAGAAGTTCTCGTATTTTGGCAGTTCCACTGTTTTAGACATAAGATCACCTCCTTTCATCTTATATTAAAAAGAGCACTCTTTAGTGCTCCCCCCAGGATTCGAACCCGGAGCCTCCTGGTCCGAAGCCAGGCGCTCTATCCGATTGAGCTAAGGGAGCTTTTCACTCTATTTTACCCTTAAAATTTGAATAAAACAAGGATTAGAGTTAGAATAAGAGGATGGAATTACCAAAAGAAATAGAAAAAATCATCAAAAAGTTGGAAGAAGAAGGATTTCAAGGATACGCTGTCGGTGGTTGTGTGCGTGATATTGTCCGTGAAATGAAGCCGAAGGATTTTGACCTTACAACCAACGCTTCTCCGGAACAGATACAGAAGATTTTTAAGAAGAGCTATACTAACAATGACTTTGGAACGGTTACACTACTCATTGATTCAGAAGAGATAAGGACGGTAGAGATTACTCCTTACCGTACAGAGAAAGGATACAAAGACAAGAGACATCCGGACGAGGTAAGGTGGGCGGAAAGCATAGAAGAGGATCTACAAAGAAGAGACTTTACTATGAATGCCATGGCCTTGCACTACTCTGGGGAGCTGATAGACCCTCACAAGGGAAGAGAGGATATAAAAAAGAAACTTGTGAGAGCGGTAGGTAATGCGGAAGAAAGAATATCCGAGGATGCGTTGCGCATGATGCGTGCGGTAAGATTTTCTTCCGTACTGGGTTTTTCCTTGGAAGAGAAAACAAAAAAAGCGATTGAAAAGAACGCACACTATTTACAAAACATATCCGAGGAGAGGATAAGGGATGAGTTTGTAAAGATAGTTATGTCGGACAAGGCAATGGAGGGAGTAGAGATGCTCAGAGAAACGGGGCTGTTAGGACAGTTTTTGCCGGAGATACTTGAAGGGTACAAAGTAGACCAGGCGAAGCATCATATATATGACTGTTACGAGCACTCTGTAAAGTCTTTGGAGTATGCGGCGAAAAAGAAGTTTAGTATGCAGGTGCGTATGGCAGCACTTTTACATGACGTAGGTAAACCGCGCGTAAAGATGGGTGAAGGAGAAGATGCTACTTTCCACAATCACGAAGTGGTGGGAGCAAAGATGACAGAAAAGATACTGAGAAGGTTGAAATTCAAGAAAGAAGATGTAAAAAAGATTACCAAACTGGTACGCTACCATCTTTTCTATTATAATGTCGGAGAAGTGTCGGAGTCTTCTGTGAGAAGATTGTTGCGAAAGGTAGGCAAAGAAGACATAGAAGCGCTTTTACAGGTGCGTATGGCTGACCGTATCGGATCGGGAGTTCCCAAGGCGGAGCCTTACCGCTTGCGACACCTGCGTTATCTTTTGGAAAAAGTGTCTCTTCATCCTATAGATGTAAGCATGTTAGCAGTGAAGGGTGACAAGGTGATGGAGATGACAGGAGCGTCTCCCGGTCCTTTTGTGGGGGACATTCTTTCCGTACTTTTGGCAGAAGTTATTTCCGATCCTCAAAAAAATACAGAAGAGTATCTTACAGAAAAAGTAAGAGAGCTAGAGAAGCTAAGCAGGGAAGAGTTGCGTGAAAAAGCAAAAGAAGCGAAAAAGGAAATAGAGAGTTTTGAAACAAAGAGAGACGAGATGACCAAAAAAAAGTACTGGGTTAGCTAGACGGGATATGGTGTTAATGGCAGCACGCGGCCTTCGGGAGGCCGTAGTCTCGGTTCAAATCCGGGTATCCCGAAAAGAGGGGCCGATAGCTCAGATGGCCAGAGCGCCGCATTCGCATTGCGGAGGTCGCGGGTTCAACTCCCGCTCGGTCCACAAGTAATTTTCTAGTTGTTTTTAAATATATCAAAACCCACAGCTTTCTCTGCTAACATCTTTATTTTATCCTCACTAGCTTTTCCCTTTACATGAAGAGAAGGTATGAGAAGTATGGTGGGTAGTGTTTTTGAAGAGATGATTTTTTTCTCTTCTTCAGTTATATCAACAAGCAAATCTTCAACTATTAAAATAACTGCATATTTCTCCTTTTTAAGTTCTTTTACTTTTTCTAGCGTGTCTTCTTTTCTTCTTGCAGCAAAGCAGTCAATATCGAAAGCCTTAAAAATAGAGACGAGATCGTACGGCCCTATCGCGGCTATTTTGTATGTGTTTTCGTTAGACATAAAGTCTTCTTAATATTTTTCTTAAGTCATACTCGGACATGCCTGTTCTTTTTGCCACAAGTATAATCCTTACTATCTGCACGTTGTTTTTTACTCCTTGAAAGTACGAAAAAAGAGGAGCGATAGAAAAAGCATTGTAGCTACTTTCTTTTATAAACTGAGTAATGTGTTCGTCGCATCTTTTTTCTATCATTCGAAGACTTCCCGTTTCCTTGTATTCATCAGCACACTCCTTGCAAGCACTCTCTCCCCCTATACAAGAAAATTTCTTTAAAAGCTCTTCTTTGTTTTCAGTGGCCTCTCTCTTAAAGCTTCCTCCAGAAATAAAGATGGGGTAAGGAGGTTCGTTTTCCTTTCCGTAAGAAAGAGCCCTTAGATTAGCTCTGACATTGAAAAGATCAATAATAAGAGAAATGTATTTTTTAACAAACTGGTCTGAATTATTTTCTGCAATCTCTTTTACTGCACGGAAATAGTTTATATTCATTGCTCTACCTATATCAGAAACTTCTTTGTAGTTTTTTGCCTCTTTTGCTGCGTGTAAAAGATGAACGTTTGTGTCTATCATCTTTCCTTCAGTGTATTTTTTTACAAGAAGCTGTGGGGGATATTTTCCTGACTTAAAGCACATCTTTTCTATCTCTTCTTCAGGAATACTTTTCATTGTGCTCTTTATTATCGCACCAAGATTATAAAAGTCGTACTTTAACCACAAGACATCTAAAAGATGTGGTTTGGGAGCGATAGAGATGAGTGTTTTTTTAGCATCTTCTACAACGCTTTCCAGAATATAGGGAAGGTTTTGTGGAGTTTGTTTTGTTATGTAGTTATAAAAAAAGGTTTGATGAAGATTTTTGTAAGCCTCTTCAAAAGATTTTGCACTCAAAAGCATCTCCAGCTCATTTTCGCTGAGAAGTTTGTTTTGTAGCGCTTTTGCTCGTGGTCCGGCGTATGTGTATGTCATGCTATGAAAAAAGTTTTTTGGAAACCTCAACTTCCAGATCTTCTTGTATTGCGGACATTAATGATTCAAATGATAAATCGTGATGCATTGAATCGTCGAAGAGTATAAAACCTCCGCAGATGTCATCAGTTTCCTTTACAGAAACGGGGAGTGCTATGTCTTTTATAATCCTCTCCGAGACTTCTTTTCTTTTTTTAGGAACAAGACACTCACCTTTAAACTCTCTGTCTATATTCTTTTCCAAGAAGCTTTTCATTAAAGAGTAATACTCATCATCTGTAATGTTTTTTAGCTGGTTTAGCGTTTCACAAAAAACTTTATCTACAAACTCTCTTTTTATCTTTTCTTTTTCTTCACGGAAAAATCTGTTTAGCTTTGAGATGTTTTTCTCTTTTTCTTTTCTTTTCATCTCCCCTAAAGAAGAGTGATGCTCTTCTTTAATTCTCTTTATTTTTTCTTCATAACTTTTCTTTAATGAACTTACTTCATCATCTCTTTCTCTTAAAATATCTTTTATTTTAAGCTGTGCATCGCTCTCTATTTTTTCTAACAGATCTTCTTTTGACATAGTTTTATATTGCTGTAAGGAGAATAAAACTCATGAGCAGACCAAAGATAGCCCAAGTTTCCACCATCGCCGAAAGTATCATTGCTTTTGCTATTAAAGACTCATCTTTTGCAATCATTGTTATTCCGGAAGCAGACACCATTCCTTGAAATATTCCTGACAAAAGTCCGGCTACTCCTATGGGAAAACCAATAACCAGATACTGAAGTCCTTCCGCAGAACTTATTATCACTTCTTCGTTTCCACCAAGCACTCCGGAAAAGTTCAAGATAAGGAAGGCTCCTACAAGTCCGTATATTCCTTGAGATCCGGCAAGTGACTGTAAAAGAAGAACTTTACCGAAAAGTTCCGGTCTTTCACTTGTAACTGCAGAACCTGCGTTTCCTGCGTATCCCATACCTATAGCTGATCCTGCAAAACCCAGAGCTGAAGCGATTGCCGCTCCAATAAAAACTAATCCTATTCCAAAAGTTATTTCCATAATTTTTTATATTTTTAATTTGTAATTAATATAATTCACGAACATATCGTGAATTTGTCACTTACTCCTTTTTCAAAGAAGAGTTTAGTTCTTTTCTAAAAAAGGGTTTAAATTGACGGCTGTTACCACCGACAAACTTACCAAAAAATTCAACAAACTGCAAGCGTGCCGTATGAATGAAAGCGGCAAGAATATTTACCGCTAAATTAAAGAAGTGACCAACAAGAAGAATTAGGGCGAAAAGAAGCCAACCAACGTAAGGAACACCATAGGCCATTCCGGCGATAAGGTTTACAGAAAAAGCCAGTGCACTTGTGGCAAGACCCAGAGCGAGAAGTCTTGAGTAAGAAAGGACATCGGAAAGATATCCGACAAAGTTGTACAGATTTAAAACTCCGCTAAATGCTCTAGAGAAAACACCTCCTTTGCTTTTTACTGCTCCAGCAACAACTATAGTTATGAGAGAGGCGTAAACAAAAATCTCTCCTATCTGATGCACGAAACCCCAAACAAATATGGAAGCAAAAAGCATCAGCCAAGGAATGTTTTCTACTGCTCCGGAAAAAAGTTCCCCGTTTTTGTAGTCTCTTATTATAGAGAGAATTAATCCGGTTATTATCTGTATTACCCCCAAAGAAAGAGCCATATAAAAAACGGGTAGAGGAGATTCTATAGGATCAAAGTACTGTAATCTTTGCAGAAAAGCAGGAAGAAAAGAAGGGTCTATTCCAAAATATCCGCCAAATATTATTCCCGCGATCATTGAAGACGCTCCTCCTGCAGCAAGAAGCTTCATAAAAGAAGCCATGTCTTTGTTTACATTGTAAAAAAACAAAGCACTCAAGGTAAAAAGAAGGAGAAGAAATCCATATCCCACATCAGAAAGACAGATTCCGAAAAAAACAAAAAAGAAACCAGCAAGAAAAGGAGTAGGGTCAAGATCTTTTTCACGAGGAAGACCGTAAAGTCTGGTTACCACTTCAAAAGGCCTTAGAGCAGATTTGTTTTCTATTTCTACAGGAGGATCTTCTTCTGTTTCTATTTCTTCAAGAAAGAAAAGATCTGTTTTCGTGGATATTTCTTCACGAAGAAGAGGAATCGCTTTCTGCAAACACCATCCTTCAAAGACGATGCTTTCCTTTGTTCCATAAGATGTATGGATTATGTTATATCTCTCTTTTTTCCATCTTATATAATCACTAATCACTCTTAATTTCGGGAGATAAAGAAGAAGAGATTTCGCTGTTTCGTGCAGTTCTTTTAATCGTGCAGCCAGACTTTCTTCTTCTTTGCTTATTTTACTGTGCTCATTTGCGGGAGTATCTTCTTTTTTGGGGAGCTCAACCTCTGTTAGCTTAAATTTGCTTATTGCTTTTTTTACTTCCTGCTCATCTTTTTTCGCGAAAGTAAACATGAAATGATCTTCTGATGCTTCCGATATATTGTGGCAAGTATTTTTTACACTCTCTTGAAAATCTTCTACTGATCCTTTTAAAAACAAAGTTTTAGTTGTTTCCGTTTCTAGGGGAGAAGAAAGTTTTATGTCTAGATTAGTCCACGGTTCCAACACTCTCTTTTCTTCTTGCAGGTCTTCAATTCTTGCCTTTGTTTTGTTTATCTTTTCTATAACTCCATGAGTCTTGTTTAGTGATTTTTCATAATTAAACTCTTCTGCTATTCCAGTCATCTCTTTTTCTGTGGTGATTGTTTTTTCATCTTCCAGCACTCCCTTTAAAAAGGATGATTTTTCATATGTGGAAAGAAAGGAAACAGCATGGTCAAGGCGACTTGAAATGTAGTTCAATTCAAAGTCTGTTTTTTCTCTTTTTTGAAGAACTTTTTCAGCAGAAATTTCGGAAAGTTCTACAACTCCCATTTTTTGCACAATCTCTGTTATCTCTTCTGCAGAGCTTTGGTGCAGTATGATTCTTATCTTTTTTATCTTAAGAACTGCCATGAAGTTTTTCTTTTGCTTTTTTTACAACAAGCTGAACAATCTCTTCTTCTTTATTCTCCATCTCTTTTTTAAGTTTATCAATATCTTTCTCTTCTTCTTTTCTTTTTTCTTCATGCAACTTCTCCATCTCTTTTCTGTGCTTCTCCATCTCGCTTTCTTTTTTTAGGGAGAGATCCTTTTTCAACTTTTCAACTTCTTTTTCATGCTTTATTATCTCTCTTTCTACAAAGTTTTGCGCCTCAGTTTTAGACTTCTCTATCTCTGCTGCTGCCGCTTCTTCCTTTTTTTGTATATCTTCAATTATAGACATTTTTTGCTTTTTTTATTTTTTTAATTACAATTCGTAGTTGATGACAGAGCATAAAAAAACAGTAGTTATTTCCGTTGGCGGTTCTTTAATATTTCCTGATGACAACATAGATGCTTCTTTTTTGCTCTCCATTAAAGATTTCTTAATAAATCACAGCGACGTTTTTAACTTTTTTATAGTCTGTGGCGGAGGAAAGATATGCAGGAAGTATCAACACTCTGCAAAAGAGGTGGCTGATACGAAAGAAGAAGACCTTGACCATCTGGGCATTCGGGTAACTCACTTGAATGCTTTTTTAATGACCACTATTTTAGGTGATCATTGTCGTAAAGAAGTTGCCACCAACTACAATAATCTTCCTTCTTTTGATAAAAAACCGATTATAGTCAGTGGTGGATGGAAGCCCGGCTTTAGCACAGATACAGGTGCTGTTATGGCGGCCAAGTTTTTTAAAACAAACAGGGTTGTTAATCTAAGTAATATAGATTTCGTCTATACCGCTGATCCGAAAAAAGAAAAACAAGCAAAACCGATAAAAAAGATAAGCTGGGAAAAGTACAGGAAGATGATACCAGGCGCCTGGACTCATGGACTAAACACCCCCTTTGATCCTATTGCTTCTAAAAAAGCAGAAGAAAACAATGTAGAGGTATCTATCATAAACGGAAAAAATCTCCCCGAACTTGAAAAATACTTAACGGACAAGCCTTTTAAAGGAACTCTTATCAAAAACTAAACTCTTTCTGCTCTTTCTTTTTCTATAATCATCGCCTTAACGCGCATTGTATTTACTACGGCGTCTCTTGACTGTTCTTCTAATCGTTGATTTATAAAATGAATTGATTTTTCAATCTCCGGTATTTTTATATGCTCCAAGGCGTTTGTTCTCCTCCTTGTTTTTTCTATCTCTTCGGCCAGATTCTCCAGTGTTTTTTCCAGCTCTGCCAGTTCTATAAGATCGGGAAGAATCTCTTCCATTTTTGATATAGCGTTGTCCAGCTCTCCGCTTGTTCCCATCATGCCGTAAGAAAAACCTTTTCTTTCCATTGAAAGAGAAAACTTAGGAATAGGAACAGACATTACTGCCTTTTTTTTCACATCTATATCCACCCTTGTTTTAGGGATAAGAAAAGCGATGTCATGCACCTTACGTGCAATTGAAGCCGAAGCTCCTACATAAGAAGTAAACGCTTGCGGAAGGTCTTTGTTTATCTTTTCTCTTTTTTCACGCGTCTTGTAAACGACATCCATAAATGTTTGCACAAGTCCGTCCCGTTTATCTTTTAAAAGCCTGTATCCTTTCCGGGCAACCTTTAACTCTTTTTTAAGATTTAAAAGATTTACTCTTGTAGGGCTTACTCTTTTCATTTTAGGTGTTTTTCTATTATTTCCGGCTTTATGCGCTTCAAGCTTTCCCTAGGAACAAGTTTTAAAAGCTCCCACCCTATATCCAAAGACTCTTCAATGCTTCTGTTTTCAAGGTCTCCTTGATTAAGAAACTTCTTTTCAAATGCTTCGGTAAAAGCTATGTGGGCTTTGTCGCTCTCTGATAAAGAAGCTTCTCCTAGAACCACGGCAAGTTCTCTTGCCTCTTTTCCTATAGCGTAAGACGCGGAGAGTTGGTCTTTTAGTCCTGCATGATCTTCTCTTGTTTTTCCTTCTCCTACTCCCGCAGCCCAGAGGCGTGAGAGAGATCCTTGAATGTCCACAGGAGGAAAGATACCTTTTGTGTAAAGCTCTTTGGAGACCATGAACTGTCCTTCGGTGATGTATCCTGTAAGGTCGGGAATGGGGTGCGTTTTATCATCATCAGGCATAGAGAGGATGGGTAGTTGGGTGATTGTTCCTTTTTTGTTTTTTATCTTTCCTGCTCTTTCATAAAGAGAAGAAAGGTCTGTGTACATGTATCCAGGATAACCTCTTCTTCCGGGAACCTCTTTTCTTGCAGAAGATATTTCTCGCAAAGCTTCACAGTAGTTTGTTATGTCGATAAGGATAACTAGCACGTGCATATCTTTTTCAAAAGCAAGAAACTCTGCTGTGGTGAGAGCAAGTCTTGGAGTGGTGATTCTTTCAATTACCGGATCTGCAGCCGTGTTTAAAAAAAGCACAGATCTCTCTAGTGCTCCTGTTTTTTCAAACTCCTTGCGGAAAAACTCTGCTTCGTCAAAAGTTACTCCCATGGTGGCAAAAACTATGGCAAAGTCTTCTTTTTCTCCTTCCCTGGAAAGAACTGTTGCCTGTCTTGCTATCTGTGCGGCTAGTTTTCCATGAGGAAGTCCGGAAGAAGAAAAGATAGGAAGTTTCTGGCCTCTAACCAGTGTATTCATTACATCAATAGAAGAAATTCCTGTTTGAATAAAGTCATTAGGATACTCTCTACTCCAAGGATTCATAGGACTTCCTTGTATGTTTTCTCTTTTTTCGGGAACTATCTTTGGTCCTTTATCTAAAACATTACCTCCTCCGGAAAAAACTCTTCCAAGCATATTAGAAGAGAGGTTTATCTTTTCCACTTCTCCCTTGAATCTTACACGAGAATCTTTTATCTTTGATCCTGCCGTAGGATCAAACATCTGCACAACAGCCCTGTCTTCATGAGCATCAAGAACTTTTCCCATTCTTGGCTTATCTTCTCCGGGGATTTTTACTTCTACCAACTCTTCGTAACTCACTCCGGAAACGCCGGAGACTATTATTAGCGGTCCGTTTATCTCTTCTATTGTTTTATACTCTTTGTAGCTTGTCATATTAGTAGCTGTTTAGTTTCTTCCTCCACTTCTTTGGAAAAATCTTCAAACTCTTTTTCCTCTTTCATTGTTTTTAAATCCGGCATTCTTTTAAATGACTTCATAGAGGTTAGTTTAGAGAAATCAAACTCTTCATGCCTCATTATGGGCTTTAACGTATTGTAAAACTTTATCATTGAAGAGAGTATACTGTATTGAATAGGAAGTGGAGTGTAGGCATCATCTTTATCAAACGCGTTTTGGAAAAGAAAATCTTCTCTTATTACTTTAGCTGTTTCCAGTGTTAATTTTTCTTCATTAGAGAGAGCATCCATTCCCACAATTTTAACAATCTCCAGTAACCTTGCCTCTTCTTGCATAATCTCCATTGCTTTTGCTCTTACTTCAGCAAAGTCTTGTGCTATGTTTTTTTCCCAATATACTTTTATCTGATCGATATAAAGAGAGTATGACTGCAACCAATTTATTGCTGGAAAATGCTTTTTATAAGCAAGAGAAGCGTCTAATCCCCAGAAACATTTTGTTACTCTCAATGTAGCTTGAGAAACGGGCTCGGAAAGGTCTCCTCCCGGAGGAGATACAGCTCCTATAACCGTAAGAGCTCCTTCTCTTTCCTCGGAACTCATGCACACAACTCTTCCTGCTCTCTCATAAAACTCAGCTGTTCTTGATGCTAGATATGCGGGATATCCTTCTTCTCCGGGCATCTCTTCCATTCTTCCGGATATCTCTCTCATTGCTTCTGCCCAGCGAGAAGTGGAGTCTGCCATAAGAGCTACGGAGTAGCCCATGTCTCTGTAGTATTCGGCAACGGTTATTCCCGTATAGATGCTTGCCTCTCGTGCGGCAACAGGCATGTTGGAAGTGTTAGCGATAAGTACAGTTCTGCGTATCAGCGGATCTCCTGTGTTTGGATCTATTAACTCGGGAAACTCGTTTAATACTTCTGTCATCTCATTTCCTCTCTCTCCGCAACCAACATAAACAATCACTTGCGCGTCACAGTATTTGGCAAGGGATTGTTGAGTCACTGTTTTTCCTGATCCGAACGGGCCGGGAATTGCCGCTACTCCTCCCTTGGCGACAGGGAAGAAGGTATCTATTAACCTTCCCCCGGTGATGAGAGGCTCCTCGGAAAATATCTTTTCTTTTTTCGGTCGAGGGTTTCTTATGGGCCACTTCTGCATTAGTGATAGTGATTTTTCTCCATCAGAAGTTTCTACAGAGGCAATCTCTTCATCTACAGTATAGTCTCCATCTTTGTTTTTAGTTAGTTTCCCGGAGACTTTCGCGGGCACCATTATCTTGTGATTTATAACACTTGTTTCTTGTGTTTCTCCTATTATATCTCCCGGAGAAACGTTTTCTCCTTCTTTAATAACCGCTTTATACTTCCACTTTTTTTCTCTACTTAATCCGTTTGCTTCTATACCGCGAGTGATAAAGTAAGAGTTTGCTTTTTCTTCTATTGTTTTTAGTGGCCTTTGAATTCCGTCATAAATAGATTCCAAAAGACCTGGTCCCAGCTCAACAGACATAAACTCTCCTGTCTTTTCAACAACATCACCAGGCTCTAATCCTCCCGTTTCTTCGTACACCTGAATAGAAGCGACATCTCCTTTTAATTTTATGATTTCGCCCAAGAGTCTATGCTTTGAAACTTTTACTATTTCATACATTTTTGATCCGTTCATTCCTTTCGCTTCTACGAGCGGACCACTTACTCTTGTTATAATTCCTTGTTGGTTTTGCATGGAAATTTTTACTTACTAGACAGCGAGCATTATACACTATTTTTTCTACTTATCCAAATTGCATACAAATGTGAAGCAAGTAATAGAAAAGAAGAGGGAGTCGTGATACCAGCCTTTTTCTGCGGGCTTTGACTAATTTAGATTATTATGGTATAGTTGAAATCAGAACACTATACAATCAATATCCATACAATACCCACAACAACCACAGATACAGAGGAGGAAATTATGTCCATGGTCATAGTGTATATGGGTCCGAGGTGCAGAAAATTTTACAAAGAAGAGTTGCAGGAACTAAGAATTGTAACTGGTGCATACATGAAAGATGATTTGTTTAAAACAGGCGTTGGATTTGTTTTGCCAAACCAAAAAGGTTTTCTTTGGGGAAGGTATTTTATGCCTCTTCCCATTATCCGTTCATGGAGAACGGCTCAGTTGCTGAAAAATGTTCTATTCCTGAATGAAAAAACTCTTTGTTTCTGTTGGGAGCTTACTAAACCAGTTTTATCGATTCGTGACAGTTTTTTTGTAAAAAAACTGGAAAATCAGATAGACGGTGATGTCATGCAAATTAGAAATAAATTAATGCAAGATGTTCCCACCGTGGAGATGGTTGTTTCTATGGCACGTAGAGCCAAATATTATGGGATAGATATTGATGCCCGGGATATATCCCGGGAGATAGAAAAAGGCAAGCTGCCTCCGGGCACGCTTGTCGAAGCTCTTTCATAGCATAGGCCCCCGTGTCTTTAAGAACGGGGGCTTTTCTTTTTAAAGATTTTTTATTTGACAACAGCCTCTTTTTTATATATTATTCACGCAGAGGTTGTTTATTAGTCTTTGTCCGCTTGAAATCGGACATTATTTTTTCAAAAAACTATGGATATTAAAGCGTTTACATCGGCAGTTTCCCAGATTGCTACGGAAAAGGATATACCGGAACACAAGGTGATCGATATAATCGAGCAAGCTGTGGCTACCGCATATAAAAAAGAGTACAGAGAAAAGGGAGAGGTAGTGAAAGCAAAGATTGAGCCTAAAACAGGAGATGTGGACTTCTATCTGGCAAAGACGGTCGTTGACGAAACAACGGCGATTTTTGAAGAAGAAACACACGAAGACTATGAAGAGGTAGGTGAAGACGGAAGGGTTCGTTACAATCCCAAGCGTCACATCACCCTTGAAGAGGCCAAGGAAATTAATCCAAAGATAAAAGTTGGAGAAGAATTGGAGACGGAGTTAGAGAGAAAAACGGAGTTCGGAAGAATAGCGGCACAAACGGCAAAGCAGGTTATCTTGCAAAAGGTGAAAGAAACAGAAAGAGAACTCATCTTTAATGAGTATAAAGAAAAAGAAGGAGAAGTGCTTTCCGGAATCATTCAACGGGCAGAAGGAAAAAATATGCTTATTGATATTGGCAAGGTTCTGGGAGTGTTGCACAGAGACGACCAGGTTCCCGGAGAGGTTTACCGTCCCGGACAGCGTTGCAAGGTGTATGTGGTTAGCGTGGAAGATAGTTCCAAGGGTCCGGTAATTTCACTTTCGAGATCTTTCCCTAAGTTTGTTTCTCGTATGTTTGAACTTGAGGTGCCGGAGATTAATTCCGGAACGGTAGAGATAAAGTCTATTGCCAGAGAGGCGGGATCAAGAACAAAGATTGCTGTTCACTCTAATGATGACGATATCGATCCCGTGGGAACCGCTGTAGGGCAGAGAGGAACAAGAGTGGGTGCAATAATCTCTGAATTAGGAGGAGAGAGAATCGACATAGTGGAGTATTCTGAAGATAGTGCGGAGTTTATAAGAAACGCGTTGTCACCTGCAAAGGTTCATGGTGTAGAGCTTAAAGACGAAGATAGTGCGGTAGTTACTGTTCCTGAAGAGCAGTTGTCGCTGGCCATAGGAAAAGATGGTCAGAACGTGCGTCTTGCAGCTAAGCTTACCGGGTGGAAGATAGACGTTGTTACTATAAATAAAGAGGATAACGAATAAAAAAATATGAACTTAATTCCAACAGTTGTAGAAAAAACGCAGTACGGGGAAAGAGCTTACGACATCTATTCTCGCCTGCTAAAAGAGCGCATCATATTTCTTGGAGGCCCCATAACGGATAATGTGGCCAACTCTATTATCGCTCAGATGCTCTTTCTTGCCAGTCAGAATTCTAAAAAAGATATTCAGCTTTACATCAACAGTCCCGGAGGCTCAGTTACCGCGGGAATGGCCATGTACGATACTATGCAGTACATAAAGTGCGATGTTTCCACAGTGTGTGTGGGAATGGCCGGGTCTATGGGAGCGGTTCTGCTTGCAGCGGGAAAACAAGGAAAGAGATTTGCCCTTCCCAACTCAGAGATACTTCTGCACCAAGTAATGGGAGGAGCTCAAGGACAGGCAACGGAGATTGAGATTACGGCAAAACAGATAATAAAGATCAGAGAAAAACTAAATGACATTCTTTCCCGTCACACCAAAAAACCTATAGCTAAAATCAGAAAAGACACTGATCGTGACTTCTATCTTACATCTGAAGAAGCTAAAGAGTATGGCGTTATTGATGAGGTGATCTCCGGTAAAGTGAAAAAATAGCTTTTGACAAAGAAACTTAACTCTGGTATTCTGAAGACATTGTAAACTAGTGTCCTGGGTTTGAATTTTATGCTTATAAACATATTTGAAATAATGGAAAGGGTTGTTTTCTCCTGTTTTCGGTTTGTTGAAAAAGACGTGAACCTCAAGCCCCGGAAGATAAATCATGGAACAAATAATCTTATTTATCGTATTTGCGGTAGCTCTAACAGCTGGTTTGGTTATCGGGTATTATGCCCGGCAATCAATCGCCAAAAGGGACTATAAGGCGCTTGAAACAAAGGTTCAGCGCAAGATAAGTGATGCCGAAGAAAAAAGTAAGACACTTATCGAAGAAGCCGAAACAAAAGCGAAGCAGATACTAAACGAAGCTAAAAAAGAAGCAGAAGAAAAAACAGAAGAACTCTTTAAAAGAGAAAAGTTTCTTTTGAAAAGAGAAAACTCTTTTGATGAAAAGATTTCTCAGCACGAGAAAAAAGAAAAGATCTTTAACAAGAAGCTAAACCGCTTAAGGGAGTTGAAAAAAGAAGTGGATCAGATGCGCCAGGAAGCGGAAGACAAGCTTCTTAGAGTTGCCGAAATTTCCAAGGAAAAAGCCAAAGAGGAGCTTTTTCAATCACTGGAAAAAGAGTATGAAGCGGATGTTTTGGACAGAATAGGTAAGATGGAAAGAGAAGGAGAAGAAAGGTACACGAAAAGGGCCAACGAGATACTGGCCTCGGTGATACAAAAGTACTCTTCTTCTCAAGCACAAGACATTACTACTACCAATGTAACTATTCCCGATGATAACACTAAGGGAAGAATTATCGGTAAGGAAGGAAGGAATATAAGGACGCTGGAGAAGCTTACCGGCGTGGAGATTGTTGTTGACGACACTCCGGAAACAGTCCTTATCTCCAGTTTTGATCCGATAAGAAGACAGATAGCCAAGACCGCACTGGAAAAACTTATTTTTGACGGAAGAATACAACCGGCGAGAATAGAAAAGGTGGTCAAGGAAGCGGAAGAAGAGATTGTAAGTAAAGTGAAAAGAGCGGGAGAACAAGCGGTTTACGAAACAGGAATAGTCGATCTTGACCCTAAAGTGGTTAGTCTTTTAGGCAGACTCTACTTTCGTTCCAGTTACGGACAGAACGTCCTTATGCACTCCTTGGAAGTGAGTTATCTGGCAGAAGGGCTTGCTGCGGAACTGGGAGCAAACATGTTTGTTTGTAAAAAGGCGGGCCTTTTGCACGATATCGGAAAAGCTCTTGATCATCAGGTGGAAGGATCTCACGTAGATATCGGGATAAGAGTACTGGAGAAGTTCGGCGTGGAAGAGTCCGTAGTGACGGCAATGAAGTCACACCATGAAGAGTATCCTTACGAGAGCATCGAATCGGTAATTGTACAAACAGCTGACGCTATTTCCGGAGGCAGGCCGGGAGCAAGAAAAGACACATTGGAGAGCTATATAAAGCGCCTCAAGGAACTGGAAGATATGACCAACTCCTTTCCGGGAGTGGAGAGATCCTATGCCGTGCAAGCCGGAAGAGAGGTGCGTGTCTTTGTTAATCCGGAAGAGATGGATGATCTGCAGGCAAAGAAGACTGCTCGTGATATCGCCAACAGGATACAGGACGAACTCAAGTATCCCGGAGAGATAAAGGTGACACTGATAAGAGAAAGTAGGGTTATAGAGTACGCGAAATAAAAAGATCCCCCGCAAGGGGGATTTTTAATTGGAGCGGGAGACGGGGATCGAACCCGCACTCACTTGCTTGGAAGGCAAGGGTTTTGCCATTAAACTACTCCCGCAATTTTATGTTTGTCTTGTGACAGCTTCTATCCATCCCATTATTTTTCTGTGTAATTCTACCCCGAATTCTTTTTTTCCTTTTGTTCTAACATACAAATGCGCTGTTCCATAAGAAAGCTTTCCTTTTTTCTTGCTTGATTTTACTCTTTTATCGATTTGTATTTTATGAAAATTATTTAAAGAAATTCCAGTTATTTTAGACCAGTACTCTAAACATTCTTTTTTATCGTTATCTGGGTATATATGAATAGATATGGTTAAATTTTCATCTTTTACGCCACAAACACTCTTAAACCATTTTATAGCTAACCTTATTACATCCGGGTCTGAATTTATTAAGCGTATATGTTCATTGTTTTTCGTTCCATCTCCCCAATACAGACCAACTCCTATCATAAACAGATCTCTTTTAGTTAGCTTGCCAATTTCCTGAGATGCTATTCTTCTCATTTCATTTATATTCTCTATTCTTTTTTGATTCTTTTTCTGTGCGGATTTCAGCTTTCCTTCTCCTATTCTTTTTATCGTTTTTTTATTTGGCTTATATGGTATTTCTTTTAGCCAATAACTCAAAGTGCTTTTAGGCAAAAAAAGCTTTTCTGAGATCATATTATAAGAATAACCCCTTTTTCTATACCAAATAGCCTTTCTTTTTGTATGAGATAGTTGCATTTTGAACCTGCTTACTATACGATATCATATATATTTTGAGGGTGCAATATTTTAAGTACGGACTTTTTATATCACAATGTTCTCTTAAAATCAACTTTGTCGGGGTACTCGGATTCGAACCGAGACTAAATCCTCCCAAAGGACTCGTGCTAGCCGTTAACACTATACCCCGCAACAAGGAGAATAATAGCATTTTATTCTCGTTTAGTAAAAAGCAGTTTTTGTGTTATAGTTTCTTTAATGAAAAACAAACTGATTTTGATTGACTCTAACTCTGTGATTCACCGTGCCTATCACGCCCTTCCTCCCCTGACAGACAAAAAGGGAGAGAATGTGAACGCCGTTTACGGTTCTCTTTTGGTTTTTTTTCGTGTTCTTTCTGAATTTAATCCGAACTATATTGTTGCCGCTTTTGATCTTCCGGGAAAGACTTTTCGTCACCGTGTCTACCCTCAGTACAAAGCGCAAAGAGTGAAAGCTCCTGAAGATCTTTATATGCAGATAGACAGGATGAAAGAAGTGTTACGTTCTTTCGGGGTGTTTGTTGCGGAAAAGGAAGACTATGAAGCGGATGATGTTATCGGTACCATTGCTTCTTCTGTTCCCAAGGACACTGAAGTGATTGTGGTTAGCGGAGATCTTGATGTACTGCAACTTGCCGAAAAGAATATACGGATATACTCTTTACGTAGAGGAGTAAAGGATATCTCTTTATACGGAGAAGAGGAGGTGAAAGAGAAGTATGAAGGGGTTTCTCCAAAACAGGTAGTGGAGATGAAAGCGTTAAAAGGTGATGCCTCGGATAATATTCCCGGAGTTAGTGGTATAGGAGAAAAGACGGCGATTAGCTTAATAAAGCAGTTCGGGAGTTTAGAGAAACTATACTCCTCACTGGATTCACTTTCTTCTTCTTTGCGTGAAAAACTGGAAAAAGACAAAGAGAACGCTTTCATGAGCAGGGATCTTTCTTTAATAAAAAAAGACGTTCCACTAAACTTCCGTTTGCAAGATTCTCTTTTCTGCTATAATGAAGAAAAGGTCTTCACACAGCTTAATGATCTTAACTTTCAAAGTTTAAAAAATCGCATACCGCAGCGTGAAACAGGAAAGCTTTTGTAAAATAAAAAATATAAATATGGAAATAACAAAAGAAGAAGTAGAAAAAATAATGTCGGCAGAAGGAGAGGTTCGTGGTACCACTTTTAAAACGGATGAAGCTTTTATACAAAGAGAAGTAGGAGAAGATGGGCCGAAAAAGGTGGAAGAAGAGCTACAGAAAATGGGACACCCTTTAAAGTACGCAGATATGAGCGGCATGGACTTTTATCCCATAGGCATGCGCATCCTCTCTCTTATCGCTATCAAAAAAGCACTTAATTTCAGTGATGAAAAGATAAAGGAGATGGGATCCAACGCTCCCAGAGCGTCTCTGCTCATAAAGTTTTTTATGAAACACTTCCTTTCCCCGGAAAAGACTTTTGCCAGGTCGGGAGAGATGTGGGACAAACACTATACAGCAGGAAAACTGGAAGCGGTCAACGTGGATATAGCGGGAAAGACGGTAGTCATGCGCCTTACCGGAGTTAAAATACACCCCATATTCTGCACTTATCTTGCAGGATACCTTGGAGGAGTGGGAAAGCTTGTGGTACAAAAAGAGGCGGAAACAAAAGAGCACAAGTGTCCCTTTAACGGGGATGACGTTCATGAATTTACTATAAAATGGTAGAAGAGAGGAAGATAAAAACGCTCATAGAAGACATCACCTTGTTGGAGAACTACAACAAGGAGCTTTTCTCTTTTACTCCTCTTCCTCTTTTTTTTACCAACCCCATGGGAACTGTTTTGGAAATGAATCCTGCTTTCACTTCGGTTACCGGATATGACAATTACGACATAGTCGGTGAAGGGGTTTCTCGAATATTTCCTTCGGAGGATGCTAAAAAGATAATAGAAAAAACACTAAAAGATAACTCCGTTGACAATTACGAATCGGTAATAACCTCCAAGGACGGTAAGAAGATACCGGTCAGTGTGTTCGCACGCAACAGGAAGATGCTTGATGAAGAGTCCAACGGAGTATTCTTTTCTTTCTTTGATCTTACAGAGATAAAAAGAAAAGAAAGAGAGCTAAAAGAAAAACTGGAAGAGATGGAAAAGTTCCGTAAGCTTGTGGTGGGAAGAGAATTAAAGATGATCGAGCTAAAAGAAAAGATAAGGAAACTTAAAAAGAGACATTTATGAGTGAAGAGTTTAACGAGGAAACAAGTAACGAGATAGAGGATCTTCGCCGGTACATAGAAGAGCTTACCGCTTTTTTCCCTTTTGCTTTTTGCATGGTCAATCCTTTGGACTTTATGCTTGATGCCAACAACTCTTTTCAGGAACTTACGGGATACGAAAAAATGGAAGTGATTGGAGAAAGTGTTGACTTTCTTTTTGAAGAAAAGAAAGAGATAGAAAGCCTAAAAAAGGAAGTTCCTAAAAGCTCTTCCATAGTGGAAAGAGAGGTGACTCTCCTTACCAAAAAACAAAAAAAGATTCCTGTCCGTATTTCCTCTCTTGCGAGAAAGGATGATGAGGGAAACTTTTCCGGATACTTTCTTACTATTGTAGACATAACGGAGTCGAAAAGATTTACCGAAGAGCTGGAAAGAAAAGTGCAGGAAAGAACAAAAGAGCTGGAAGAGGCAAAAGAAAAACTGGAAGAGGCGGGGAAGATACTTGAGATAAAAGTACAAGCACGCACCAGAGAACTTACAGAGCTAAACGAAAGACTAGAGGACGAGGTGGCGGAAAGAACAAAAGAACTGAAAGAGAGAGCCGAGCAACTGGAGATGCGCGCACAAGAGATGGAAGACGCCAAATCAGCCCTTTTAAATATACTAGAGGACGTTGATCATTCTTATAAAGAGGCGGAAAAAGAAAGAAAGAAAACATCCGCCATTATTGACAACTTTGTTGACGGACTGATTCTTTTCAGCCAAGAAAAAACCCTTTCTCTTATCAATCCCAAAGCAGAAGAGATATTTCAAGTAAAATCCAAGGACGTACGAAAGAGGGATATTAAAGAGCTCGGCCAACTGCCGGAGATGAAGCCGGTGATGGAGGTGATAAAGATAGGCACAAGAAATATTTTTCGTGAAGAAATGCAGCTGGGAGATTTGTTTTTTGAGGTGACCACTATTCCCATAAAACGTAAAAAGAAGAAGATGGGAACACTGGTTACTATTCATGACATAACCAGAGAAAAACGCATTGAAAAGATAAAGAGTGAGTTTGTTTCCGTGGCGGCGCACCAGCTACGCACTCCCCTCTCCGGAATTAAGTGGACACTGCTTACTATAATGGAGGAAGTGGAAGATCTCCCTGAGGATCATATGGGTTTTGTGGAAAAAGCATATCAAGCAAACGAGCGCATGGTGAGGTTGGTAAATGACCTGCTTAACGTGTCACGCATAGAAGAGGGAAGGTATATGTATGATCCGGAAGAAGCTGATATCCTGGAGTTGATAGAACCTATAATAGAAACGACAAAAGAAAAAACAAAAGAAAAAGGATTAAAGTTTGAGGTTGTAAAGCCGCAAAAAGAAATTCCCAAGATGAAAGTAGACAAAGAAAAGATCGGTATTATCGTGCAAAACTTTCTAGACAACGCTATCAAGTACAGTAAAAAAGGAAAGATAACCTTAAAAATAGAGCGCCTCAAAGAAAAGATAAAAGTATCTGTAAAGGACACGGGAGTGGGAATACCTAAAGAACATCAAGAAAGAATGTTTAGTAAGTTTTTCCGTGCAGCGAATGTACAACGCATGGAAACGGAAGGAAGCGGACTGGGACTCTTTATTGCCAAGAACATTGTTGAGGCGCATGGCGGGGAGATAGGGTTTAGCTCAAAAGAAGGAAAAGGAAGTACCTTCTTTTTCACGCTTCCTGTAAAAAAGTAATAATTTGACATTATTATTTACACCAGCTAAACTTTAAAAAAGGTCGCAAATCTTTTTATATACGAAAATGAAGAAAATCCTTATTATCGAAGACGAAGAAATCCTTTCTTCTTTGTTGCAGAAAAAACTTACCAATGAAGGGTATGAAGTTGATGTAGCAGAGGACGGAGAAGAAGGCATGAGAAAGGTAAGGGAGATGCTTCCTGATCTTGTTCTTCTGGACATCATTATGCCCAAGAAAGGCGGATTTGAAGTAATGGAGGAGATGAGCGAAGACGAACAACTCTCTTCCATACCGATTATTGTTGTTTCCAATTCCGGACAACCGGTGGAGATTGATCGTGCTCAAAAACTGGGAGCCAAAGACTGGCTTGTAAAAACAGAGTTCGATCCGCAGGAAGTTATCGAAAAGGTTGTTTCCCAGATTGGAAGGGTGGAAGAATAAAATTAAAAGCTATAAAATATGGCCAAAATATTAGTTGTTGAAGATGATAAATTTCTCCGTGAAATGATTACGCGAAAACTGGACAGGGAGGGATATGAAGTTATTGACGCCGTAGACGGAGAAAAAGGAGAAGAGAAAATAAAATCGGAAAAACCGGATATGGTTCTTCTTGACCTTATCTTACCCGGGATAGACGGGTTTGAGGTTTTGGAAAGAGTAAAAGCGGATCCGACAACATCAGAGATTCCGGTAATCATTCTCTCGAACTTAGGACAAAAGTCTGAGGTGGAAAGAGGATTGAAACTGGGAGCTGTGGACTTCCTTATCAAGGCGCACTTTACTCCTGCCGAGATTGTGAGCAAGGTAAGAGAAACACTCTAGTTTTCTTAATGAACAACGTTACTTTTCCGTAAGGAGGTTTTTCTATGCCGGAGCTACCTGAAGTAGAAACAACAGTTTCTTTGCTTAAAAAAGAGGTCCTTAAAAGGACTTTTGTTTCTGTGTGGGCGGAAAAAGAAGCTCCTGAAGGTCTACTCGGAAGGCGCATAGAAGACATATACCGCTGCGGAAAGTGTATTATTTTTTTACTTGACGGTGATCTGGCTCTTTTCGTGCACTTAAGAATGACGGGGCACTTTCTTTTGGGAGAGTGGAAAATGAAAGAAGGAGAGTGGAAGAGCGAAGAAGAGATTATGCAAGACAAAAGGAACGGTTACTTGCGTTTTATACTTTCTCTTGATGACGGAAGACAGCTTGCACTTTCCGATGCAAGAAAGTTTGCCAAGCTTTACGCCGCCCCTCTCGCGGAAATAGAAAGCTATCTTCAGCGTATCGGTCCAGACATCCTCTCTTTAAACAAGAAAGAGTTTACGGAAATGCTATCTAAAAAGAAAGGAGAGATAAAAAGAGTTTTAATGGACCAGAGATTTGTTTCCGGAGTGGGCAACATCTATGCCGCAGAAGCACTCTTTCTTTCCGGAGTGCATCCGCAAAAAAAAGCCGACTCTCTTTCAATAAAAAAGGCGGAAGATGTATATGAATCTTTGCACAAGGTTTTGCGGGACTCCATAAAACTACAAGGAGACAGCACCAGTGACTTTCGTCTTTTAAGCGGGGAAAGAGGAGGGTATCAAAACAAACACCTTGTTTATGATCGCAAAGGAGAGAAGTGCTTTTCTTGCGGAAAGGAGATAAAAAGAGTAAGTTTAGGAGGAAGGGGCAGTTACTACTGTCCGTATTGCCAAAAAATATGATTATTCTTCTTCACGGAAAAGACACTTATCGTAAAAAAAAGAAACTGGAAGAGATTGTAGAGGAGTACAAAAAGAAGCATCCCAGTGGACTGAACATAAAGGTGTTTCATGATGATGTTACCTTTGAAGATATTTCCGATGAGAACAGGCAATCTTCCATGTTTGAGGAGAAAAGGCTCATTATCGTTTACGGAGCCCTTTCCAAAGTGCGTGACTCCTTTATTAAAAAAGCACAAGAGATACCACCGAACATAGTTGTTTTTTTTGAAGAAGAAGTGAGAAAAAACGACGCTTCCCTGAAACACTTTTCTTTAGTACAAGAGTTTTCTCCTCTTCCTCGAAGCAAAGTACTCGCTTTTTTGAAAAAAAATGCAAGAACGGAAATAGATGATTCCGCCGCACAGCTTCTCGTTGATTTTGTGGGAAGTGATCTTTGGCGTTTGAGCATGGAGATGGAAAAGCTTTCCTCTTACTCTTCAAAGATAACCGAAGAAAGTGTGCGCTTGCTTGTACGTCCGCAAGTGGAAACGAACATATTCAAAACGCTAGACGCTTTGTCTGAGGGAAAAAAAGATGTTGCTCTCTCTCTTATTTACGAGCACCTGCAAGAAGGGGATCACCCTCTCTACATAATCTCTATGATAGAGTATCAGTTGCGCAATCTTCTTCTTGTGCGTAGCGCTTTAGATGAAGGTGTTTCCGACATAGCAAAACATACGGGATTACATCCTTTTGTAGCAAGAAAAAGCATATCACAGGCGAAAGCGTTTTCTTGGGATAGGTTAAAGAGAATACACTTTCTGCTTTTTGACACTGACTTTAAAGCAAAAACGGGACAGATAGATCCCGTTAACGCCATACATGTACTCTTTTTAAATATCTAAGCGGATATTCTGGAAAGACGTGATTTTTTTCTTGCCGCAGTGTTCTCTTTAACAACCCCTCTCTTTGCCGCCTTGTCTATGGCGCGCATCGCTTGAGGAAGTAGTTTTGCCGCATCTTTCTTTTTTCCGGCAGTGCAAAGATCCTCAATCTTTTTACAAACATCTTTCATGGAACGCTTGTAGCGCAGATTGAGCACTCTGCGTTTTTCGCTTTGTTTTAGTGATTTTTTAGCTGCTTTTGTTATAGGCATGCTGTATATTTACCATGATTTTCGGTTTTAGTCAATGTTTCTTTTCAAAAAGGCTTGATTTTAGTATAATAGAAGCATGATACACCATCTTAAAGGAGAAGTAACAGAAAAAGAAAAAGATTACGTTGTTGTTGATGTAAACGGGGTTGGTTACAAGGTTTTCGTTTCCCCGGACACGGACATATCGGGAAAGGTTACCCTTTTTTGTTACACGCACAGTACGGGAAAAGACACCTACCTTTACGGATTTAAAGACAGAGAGAATCTTTCCTTTTTTAAAGATCTTTTAAAAATATCGGGAATCGGTCCCAAAGCGGCACTGCAGCTGGCTTCTATCGCTCCCATGGAAGAGTTTAAGCAAGCGGTGGAAAGAGAAGACAAGGAGGTGATAAAAAAGATAATGAAGATAGGCAAAAAGAAAGGAGAAAGAGTTGTTTTTGAGGTTGCCAGAAGGAGTGTGAAAGTGGAAAAAGATGATGCCTTTGAGGTGTTGAGAGGTCTTGGTTTTGAGAGCAAGGACATTGAGGCGGTTCTGGAGAATGTGTCGCAAGACAAAGGAAAAGAAGAAAGAGTAACGGAGGCGTTAAAGCTTCTTCACAAGAAATGAGGAGTTTGTATCACTTTCTGCTCTCTTTTCTGGGAGCTCTCATCTACCGTTTTCCTTCGCGGAAGATAAGGGTTATTGGTATTACCGGAACCAACGGCAAGACCACCAGTGTACACATTCTTTCGGAACTGTTGCGCGGTGCGGGCTACTCTGTTGCTTCCACCTCCTCGGTGAGGTTCGAGATAAACGGAACAGAAAAGATTAATGCACTGAAGATGACCATGCCGGGAAGGTTTGTTATACAAAAGTTTCTCAGAGAGGCGGTAAAAAAAGGATGTCGCTACGCGGTAATAGAAGTTTCTTCGGAAGGAGTAAAGCAGCACCGTCACCGTTTTATTTGTTTTCACACCGCGGTGATCACCAACCTTTCACCTGAACACATAGAGTCGCACGGAGGGTTTGAAAATTACAAAAAGGCAAAAGGAGAGTTTTTCAGGGCGGTAAAAGAAAGACACGTGGTGAACTTAGACGATGAATACGCTGATTACTTTCTTTCTTTTTCTGCAAAAGAAAAGGTGGGTTACTCCACAAAGGACAGTAGCGCTTTTCTTTTCGCGGAAAACGTGAAAAGTGGAAAAGAGGGAGTTTCCTTTGGAGAGTACTTTCTGCCCCTTAAAGGAGAGTTTAATGCTTACAACGCGCTTGCCGCCCTTAGTGTTGCTCTTCTTGAAGGCGTTTCTGTGGAGAGCGCCAGATCGACACTGTTTAACATGACCACTGTTCCCGGAAGGATGGAAGAAGTTGCTCCCCGTGTTTTTATCGATTACGCTGTTACTCCCGACGCCTTGGAGTTTGTTTACGACACCCTGAGAAGAGACTTTGATCCCGAAGAGATGATCTGTGTTCTTGGTGCCTGCGGAGGAGGAAGAGACAAGTGGAAGCGTCCTCTTTTAGGAAAGATAGCTAAGGATAAGTGTGACAAGGTTATTGTTACCAACGAAGATCCTTACGACGAAAACGAAGAGAGCATTATAAACGAAGTTGCCCCGCAAGGCGCATGGAAGATAACTGATCGCAAAGAGGCGATAGAAAAAGGTGTAGAAATGGCAAAAGAAAAAGACTTGGTTATTATCACCGGGAAAGGATCCGAAGTGTGGATGTGTGTTGCCGGAGAAAAGAAGATACCTTGGAGTGACAGGGATATAGCGAGAGAGGCCTTTGACAAGAAGCATTATTAAGAATAAAATATCAAAAATATGAAACCATCAAAAGGATTAAAAAAACATATACGTAAACAAAAAGCCCTTATGAAAAAGGGTGTTGTTTCCGTAGAGGAGATAGACGGTATTTATAAAAAACATTATGACCATAAAAGAGATTTACAATCTAGCGATAAAAAAGGGAATTGAAAACGATTTTCGGGGCAAGAAAGGAGTAGATCAGATGATGGAAAGAAGAAAGAAGAGCTACGAGAAGATGTCCAAGAAAAATAAAGAATATTTCGACAAAGAGGATTTAACTAACCCCTACTCCGATACGCGTATACTCTACGGAGATGAGAAAAAGAAAGTAAAAAAGGCTTTGGTGGGAATAGATATCGATGGCGAAGAGCTTCTTTACGCCAAACAAAGAGGAGACATAGACTTGGTTATCTCTCACCATCCGCGCGGGAAAGGATTGCTGGGATTGGATAGTGTTATGGATCTTCAGGTGGACCTTCTTCACTATTACGGAGTTCCAATAAATATAGCGGAAAAGCTTTTAAAAAAGAGAATAAGTGAGGTTTCCCGTGGTATTGCTCCGGGCAATCACTACCGTGCCGTGGATATGGCGCGTCTCTTAGATATTCCTTTTATGTGTGTACACACTCCGGCAGACAACATGGTGGCCAAGTTTATAGAAAAAGCAATAGAGAAAAAGAAACCTTATTTTGTAGAGGATCTTATGGGACACCTGCTTGAAGTTGAGGAGTACAAGATAGCTAAAAAGATGGGCGCGGGACCAAGGCTTTTTGTTGGAAGCGAGAGCAACCGTGCAGGAAAGGTGGTTGTTACCGAAGTGACTGGAGGAACGGAAGGTTCTCCGCAGATATACGAAAAACTGGCCCAGGCGGGAGCAGGAACGGTGGTAGGTATGCACATGTCTGAAAAGCACCGCGAGGAAGCGGAGAAGGCACACATAAACGTGGTCATCGCTGGACACATCTCTTCCGACTCTATCGGTGTGAATCTTTTTCTTGATCTTCTTCAAGGAGTGGAGGTTGTTTCTTGTGGAGGCTTAATCAGGGTTTCGCGGTGAATATACTACTAAAGATATTTTTAACGGAGGCGTTTCTTTTTAGTGCTACTATTCTCTTGGGAATAAGTGTTGCTTTGCGCTTAGACCATCTGGTCGCACACGCCTCCGATGGAGTGAGTACACCGATGACAGTCGGTGTTATTCTTTTCTATGTTCTTGTTGCCACCTTGCTGGTGCTCTTTTTTTTGAAAAAAGGAGCGGGGCTCTTTCTTCGTTTCCTGCTTCTTTTCTCTGTCTTTGTCGGAGGATGGATAACACTGATACCTTTCTTGGGAGAGTACGCTCTACTCTTTTTGCTGCTACTCCTCTTTCTTTTAATTAAAAAACCGCTGGTTGTCGTTCACAACATATGTATCATCATCGCTATTGCCGGAGCGGGAGCGGTAGTCGGCATCTCTCTTACTCCTTTCATGGTCATTCTTTTAGCTGCTTTCCTTTCCGTGTACGATGTTATCGCTGTCTACAAAACAAAGCACATGGTAAAGATGGCCGAAGGAATGGTAAAGAGCAAGTCTATCTTAGGGATAGTCATACCTTTTCAAATAAAGGATCTTTTTCTTGATCTTAAAAAGACGGATGTTCAAGGAAGGTTTATGATACTTGGTGGAGGGGATATAATGATACCTCTTCTTTTGTGTGTCGCCTTTCTCTCACAGGGAGTAGTTTACTCTTTAGTGATTTTTGCTTTTTCCTTGATGGGACTGGCTTTTAGTTTTATTCTTTTTATTTCTCCGGAAACAAAGCGACCCATTCCCGCTCTTCCGCCAATCGTTTTTATGCTCACTTTTGGCTATATAATACTAGAGGTCTTTAATCATGTAGCTTCTTTTTCTCCGGTAGCCTAAACTTCTCCAGTACTCTCTCGCTCCCACTCCGGAGATTACAGCGATACGTTTTTTACCTCTCTTTTTTGCCTCTTCTTCTGCCATCTTTACAAGCTCTTTTCCCATGCCCCGGTGTTGGGCGGCATCTTCGCTTTTCTTTTTTAAATAAAGTTGTTGTCCGTAGGTGTGTAGTTCCCTTATCATCCCTGCGTCCTTTATTATACACCTCTCCGAGAAGCGCAGGCGCAGCAGGGCGCAGATCTTTTCTTTTGTTTTTATGGTAAGAAAAACTTCTTCTCCTCTTGATGCAGTGTAAACAATCTTTTCTTTTCTTGTTGATGTTATCAGCTCATTTTTTACTTCGTTGCAACGGATGCAAGCACAATTCTCTTTTTGCAGCATCTCTCTGATGTTGGATATCTTTGATCCTCCGGCGATACTGTTTGAAGGTATGTCGCGGAAAAGTCTTTGGATGCGCACGTAAGGGGGAATCACTTCTCTTTTAATCTTTTTTAGTACCCTTAAAAGGTCTTTATCGGAAAGAGGAGTATACTCTCCTTTTTTGTATATCTTGTAAAGAGGGGCTTCCTTTATCACCAGACAAGGGTATATCTTTAAAAAGTCAGGACGGTAAGCGGGATTACTGAAAAGGCGTTTAAACGTAAGATAGTCTTTTTTTAGACTGCTTCCGGGAAGGTTGAGCATCACCTGATGGCAGACTTTAAAGCCGGCATCCTTTAGTAGTCTTGTTGCCTTTTTGGTTTCTTTTTGTGTGTGTCCTCTTTTGCACTTTTGAAGAACATCGTCAAACAAACTTTGCACTCCCAGCTCAACCATAGTCACGCCCATGTTGCGCAACCTGATAATCTCTTCTTTATTGATGAAGTCGGGACGTGTTTCTATGGAAAGGCAAACAATGCGGTGGTCTGCTGTTTCGTTCTTTTTTTGAGCTTCCTTTAAAGAAGAACTCTTCTTTTTGTTACAGGCATCAAAGCAGTCTTTGATAAACTTTTCTTGGTACTCTTTAGGGTAGTAGGACCAGGTGCCTCCGACGATACGCAGTTCTATCTTGTTTGTGGGGTGTCCTGTTTCCCGCAGAGAGTTGATTCTTGCTTTCATCTGTCTTTTGGCGCTGTATTCGGTAAGTATGGCGCGCATAACCGCCGGCTCGTTTTTAAGATAGCTTTTGGGGGCGTCTTTTTGCAGGGGACAGAAAACACACTCTCCGGGACAAGGAAAGGGCTTGGTGAGAACGGATATGTTTACCACTCCGGAAAGAGATCTCACAGGGCGCGTTTTTAATGTGTTTATTACCCCCTCGTCTTTTCCTCCTTTTTTGTGGTAATATCGAAGTACGCTTACATTAGTAGGCATGGGTAAGCGGTGTTTTTTGGAAAGATCTCTTTTCGCTTTGGAAAGCTCTTCCGGCGAAAGATCTCTTTCCTCCAGTATTTTTATTATCTCTTTTTCTATTTTCATGAGAAAACGCAAAGCGGATAAAATAATTGCCAAGTTGCGCGAGGATTATAACTCTGTTGCCACTTCCTTTTCAAGGTCAAAGAACATTCTTTGGACGGAGTTAGAGTTTCTTTTCCGTTACGCGGAAAAAGGTGAAAAGGTGCTTGATGTGGGTTGCGGTAATGGACGCTTCTCTCGTTATCTGGAAGAGACAGAGTATCTTGGTTTGGATTTTTCCGAAAACCTCATTACGGAAGCAAAGAAGCTTTTCCCGCAAAAAAGATTTCTTCTTGGCAACGCTCTTTCTCTTCCTTTCGAGGATAGTAGCTTTGATAAGGTTTATGCCATTGCTCTTATTCATCATATTCCTTTAGAGGAGTACAGAGTGAAGGCGTTGCAAGAGATGTACAGGGTATTAAAACCCGGAGGCATGGTTTTTCTTACCGCTTGGAAGAGAAAAAGAAAGGGTTTGCGTTGGAGTCAAGTTTTGCGCTTCTTTTCTTTTTCCGATGTAAGTATAACCTTTAATGGGCGGGAACGCTACTATCATCTGTTTAAAGAACAAGAGCTTTCAGAGATAGCGGAAAAGGCGGGATTTGTTGTTATGGAAGAAGGGGTGGTGAAAAGAAAAAAGTTTGGTAACTTCTATCTTATTGCCCGGAAAGAAGTTGTTTAAGGAGATTGTTTTGTGTATGTGTGAAAAAGAGCTAAAAGAGTTCATAGAAAAAAGAAAATACTTTTTCTGGTGGGTGAAGGATCCGCAGAATTTAGGCAAAGAGTCCGTTGTGGAGGCTACTTTGAATTATGGTAACTGGGATGACGTGCAAGAGTTGATTTATATAATGGGCATAGAGAAGGTGGCTCGCATATTTAGAGAAAGATCAAAAGAATCTTCGGTGGGACGTCAAAATTACGATAAAAAAACAAAAAATTATTTTAATTTATATTTCAATGAACATCTTTCCACGAAAAGAAATTCTCACTGATCAACAAACAGAGCTGCTTTCTTTGGTGAAAAAGTTCAAAGAAGAATTTATTCTGGTGGGAGAAACGGCCATTGCTTTACATCTTGGCCACAGAAGATCCATAGATTTTGATTTATTTTCCCAAGAGGAGTTTGGAAACAAGAAAATCAGAAATGCAATTATCGGGGAAGGGTGGAATATAGAAATGGTTTTTAGGGACGAAAAGGACTGCTTTACTCTTTTGATCAATGGGGTGCAAGTAACCTTTTTTTACTACCCCTTTCAAATACATGCGAAAGAGGATTTTGGCGAAGCAAAGGTTCCCGATCTTCTTACTCTGGGGGCCATGAAAGCATATGCCTTGGGAAGAAGAGCCAAGTGGAAGGATTATGTGGATCTTTGTTTTATCTTTCAGAAACATGGTTCTGTAAAACCGGTTATAGATGAAGCTAAAAACATCTTCAAGAACGAGTTTAATGAAAACCTTTTTCGTAAGCAGCTAGCTTATTTCGAAGACATAAACTACGAAGAACAAGTTGACTTCCTTTCCGGATTCGAGGTGAGCAAAGAGGAAGTAAAAAAGAAATTGACCGATTTTGCCATAGATGCTTGACAAAAAATTGGCTAGGTATTAGCATTAAAACAACATGATAAAGCAGTTGAAACTTAAAACAAACACACTTAGAGGGTACATGACTGTTGCCCCTAAATGTGTTGTTTTTATTTCCGATTCCGGGGAGGGTTAGAAGAAACAACAGAAGAGTACAAATAACTTCTAAACTCCCCGGCACCACTACCGGGGAGTTTCATTCTTATATGCAAAACAAACAATATTATTTAACAGAACAAGGTCTGCAGAAGACAAGAAGAGAGTTGGAAAGATTAAAGAGAATGCGTCGCAGAAAGCTAAAGAAAGAGGTTCCTGAAGCAATACACTCGGAAGACCTTAATCCGGAGTATCTCAACTTCCGCAAAGAGCTTGGTTTTATCGAGAAAAAGATTGCTAAACTGGAAGAGGTTTTAAAGAATGTTGAAGTTATTAAAACTCCCGGAAACAGAAACAAGAAAGTTTGCCTTGGATCAAGGGTTACCGTGGAAGCCAACGGACAGGAAGACAAGTTTGATATAGTGGGAACTATGGAGGCCGACCCTTACCTCTCCAAGATATCCAACGAGTCACTTGTAGGACAAGCGCTCTTGGGAGCAAAAGAAGGAGAAGAGATTACCGTTTCCAGCAAAGTAAAGGTGGTTTACAAAATCAAGAAGGTAGAGAATCAAAAATGAAAGACATATTCCGCTTACTGAAAAGGGTAAACAAACTAAAGGAGAACAGGAGAAGAGGGTGGATGCTTCACGATATTGCGAATGCGGAAACCACGGCGGAGCACACTTTTCATCTCGCCTTGCTTGTTTGGCTTGCAGGTGAAAAGAAAAACGATATTGATACGGAAAGAGCCATGAAGATGGCTCTTGTGCATGACATGTGTGAAGCATATGCTCCGGACTTTACTTCTTACGATGCTGCCGGTTTGGATGAAAACAAGGAGTTGACAAAAAAGGATTTAAAAAATATTCGTCCCAAAAAAGGAAGACCAACAACAGCTCAAAGAGAAAAACTTGGCAAACTTAAAAAAGAACTTGAACAAGAGGCGATGGAGAAGATTACCAAGGGACTGGGAAAGAACCTAAAAGAAGAGATTCTTGATCTTTGGAATGACTACGAAGAGGGTATCTCTACGGAGAGCAGGTTCGTAAAACAAGCGGACAGAATGATAAACCTGCTTCAAGGGCTTGATTATTACAAAAGATATGGGAAAATAGAGTACGAGCTTTGGGTTCGTCGCGCAAAAGAGGTTATTGACGACGAACACTTAGTCGCTTTATTAAAAGAGATAGAGAAGGATATCTGAAAGTTTTGTGTTCAAGCCAAACAGACTAATACTCAAGTTAATATTCTCCGATTTTTTCCTGCACGGTGGGTGGGGTATTATCCTACCTGTTTTTGCTGTCTTTATTGTTGATGACATATCCGGAGGTTCTTTGGAAACTGTTGGTGTGGCGGTGGCTGTCTACTGGATTACGAAGTCTGTGGTACAGCCTTTCTTTGCTCATCATATGGATATGGTTATAGGAGAAGAGGATGACGTCTCTTATCTGCACAGGGGAATGATCATTACCACACTGGTCCCCCTTTTCTATATTCTTGCCACAAGCATCTGGCATGTTTTTCTTTTGGAAGCTATACGTGGAATAGGGATGGCTATGGTTATACCTGCGTGGTTTGGCATGTTTACCAGACACATAGACAAGGATTGGGAGGCGTATACCTGGAGCTTGCAGAGTACGGCTATCGGATTTATCTACGGATTTGCCGCACTGCTTGGAGGTATTATGGCTGCCGCCGTTGGCTTTAAAGCTATCTTCTTTTTCGTTTTCCTCTTCAAATTTATCGGCACAATGGCCCTCTTTTCAGTAAAGAAAGAGGCGATTATCAAGAGAAATGTTGACTAAATCGTGAAAATCGTGTATATTAGGCCTCACGAACAAGGGGATGACTTGATTCGACGGGACCCTTTGATCTAAGCGGTGCAAGCGGAGAGCAGACTCCTTAAACATGCAAACATCAAATAAGTGCCAACTTATTCGAAAAAGAACCTGCATTAGCATACGCTTAATGCACATCTTCCCCGCTCACTCCTCATAAGCGGATGAAGGTGCCATAAAATGAGGATAGGGATTTAAAGTTTCGTTTCTTCTCTTTAAATCTCGAAAAAATAAAAAGATACAAAGCAAGAGCGTTTTTGTCTGGTTTTTCAGCGCTTGCTTTCATCTAAACCGGAACAAGCTTGTAGAACTGTTTGGATTAAGTTTCCGGACGGGAGCTCACCCTCCCCATCTCCACAAAATTAAAAAGAGGATTTTGAAAAAGAAAAAAACACCAATAAATAACGATATAAGAGCAAAGGAAGTAAGGCTTGTTTCGGATGATAAAGAACACCATGGGGTGGTAAGCATAGAGGATGCCTTAAAGAAAGCGAAAGAAAAAGGATTGGACCTGGTACAGGTCACGGATAATGTTGAACCCCCGGTTTGCAAGATAATCGATTACGGTAAATTTTCCTACAAGGAAAAAAAGAAAGGGAAGTCGAGCAAGCCACAGATGAAAGCCATACGCCTTGGTTTTTCTATCTCTGAACACGACATGGAGGTGCGCGTACGTTCTGCGGAAAAGTTCCTCAAAGGAGGAAACTCGGTACGCATAGTGCTGCCCCTGCGTGGAAGAGAGAAAGCCCTTGGTGAAGTGGGAAAAGAGAAGATCAGCAAGTTCGTGGAAATGGTAAAAGAGAAAGAGGACATAAGAGTTGAGGGGGAGATAAGTAGAGAGCCAAGAGGGCTTACGGTAACAATTTCCAAAAAATGAAACCAAAAACGAAAAAATCAATAACCAAAAGATTTAGGATTACCAAGAACGGAAAGATTCTCCGTCGTCCTTCAGGTCACGGACACTACAACGCAAAGAAAACGGGCAAGCAAAGACGTCAGTCGCACCGCCTAGTCAAGGTTAGCGATAACGAATTAAAAAAAATCAAAAGACTTTTAAAATACTAAACCATGTCACGTGTAAAAAGAGGAACAGCAGCACATAAAAGAAGAAAGAACGTACTCCAAGAAGCGAAAGGCTTTCGTTGGGGAAGAAGTACCAAGTACAAGGCGGCCAAAGAGGCGCTCATGCATGCTTGGAGCTACATTTACCGTGACAGGAGAAACAAAAAGAGAGAGTTGCGCAGGCTTTGGAACACCAGAATCAACGCCGCTTGCAGAGAGAATGGAACAACTTACAGTAGACTGATGGGGGCGATGAAAAAGAAGAACATAGAGCTCGACAGAAAAGTGCTTTCTGAGATGGCTGTTTCACGCCCGGAAGTTTTCTCTAGTGTAGTCAAAGAGGCGCTAAAGTAGTTTTTAATATATTGTATCTTGTAAAAGAAAGAGTTATCTCTTTCTTTTTTTTATCGACAAATAAGGTGAAAATTGTTATAATATGCTTAGTTCTTTATTTAAATCATTAATCAGGGAGGTTCTAATGAAAGTATTTGAAGAGTGTGGTTTTCGTCGGTCTTTTTGTCCGGAATGCTTTCCGGAGAACGAAGTTCATCCCGAAGAGTGTATGAGGATGTGCAGAGAGGATACCTTTTATCTGCAATGCCCCGACTGTAAGTCACGGTTGTGGTTTGACTACTACGGGTTCTCGGAGAACTCGTTCTTTTGCGAGGAGTGTGACAGGTCCGTCCATCGCACTGAAAGCATCCAGACAAAGAAGCTTTTGGAGGATATGCTCGATGACTGGAGAAAGATGGAGCGGACTTATGAAAGAGTGAGCAGTGATACTTTTTTAACCTCCCTTCGCAGAGACATCCTTCATCAGACAAGAAGGAAGATCTATCACCTGCGGGTGATGCTGGAGGGGAAGTAGAATTTTAAGGGCGGCGCTTTTATGGGCCGCTCTTTTTCATTTCTTGTCTCATTTTTCTCTCCGTGTCTCTTCGTTTTATCGTTTCCCTTTTATCCCACTTCTTTTTTCCTTTTGCTATACCTATCTCCAGCTTTATTAATCCTCTGGTGTCATACACACGCAAAGGAATGACGGTAACACCCTTCTCTTCCGCCTTTGTCGCCAGCTTGGCGATCTCTTTCTTGTTTAAAAGAAGCTTGCGGTCTCTTTTAGTGTTGTAATCAAAAGGAATGTTTCTTGGTTGATAGGGCGCTATATCACAGTTAATCAGAAAAACCTCTCCATCTTTTACGGAGATGTAGGATCCTGCAAGTGATATCTTTCCTTGACGTACTGACTTTACCTCGTGCCCGTAGAGTTGCACTCCCGCTTCTATCTTTTCCAGGATGTGGTAATCAAAATATGCTTTTTTGTTTTTTGCTAGCATTGCCTAAAGATTAGCAGAAAAAGCTTCTTCTGCAAAACTTGAAACGAAAAATATTTTCGTATAGAGTATTAGTTAACATGGTTAAGAAATCTTCTTTTAAAGAAAAAAAGTGGGAGACAGTCATTGATTTCACAAAAATGAAAAAGGGTGGGGTGAAATTGAAAGACGTTTTAAAATCACTTTCCAGAAAATAATTGGGGTGAGGTTTTTAGATAATGGGCTAGGCCTGTTTTTTTATTTCCTCAAATAGACAACAAGGTGAAAATGAGATAGAATTAAGACTAATGCGTGAAAAAGTA
>CAZPZV010000004.1:0-1229 GCA_964591185.1 uncultured Candidatus Saccharibacteria bacterium
AGAGATATACAGAGGAGGTAAATCCATCGGAAGATTCTTCTGTTGGCAGCAAGGACACTAAATTTATCAGCACTATGATGCCGATAACCGTTTTTATAACCCTCTCTTTTAAATTATCCGCCTTGGGCAGTTGAGTGTAACGTTTTTGCAGTACATATCCAACAAAGAGTCCTGTTAGATAAAGCAGGAGATGACTGTGCCTTGCAAGCTCTCCTGTAAGAAAGTAAAAAAAGAAAGGAGTGCCCAAAAGCAGTAAAATGGAAACAACCACCTCAAAGTTAATCTCTTTTTTCTCTATCCAAAGAATGGTTTTTGTGAAGAGGTATAGCAGGATTAGTCCCAGTATAATTCCGGCTACTATATCATCAAGGAAGTGGAATCCGAAAAAGAGCCTGGAGATGCCAGCAAGAACAACAAGCAACCCGACAAGCAAAGAAATAATTCTTCTCTGCAAACAAACGGCGATGAAGCCCATTACCACTATAATCTGAACCATGTGTCCGCTGGGGAAAGAGTAGCCCGGCTCGTTAAAATCGAAAAAATGAGGGCGGGGAAGGGCGGTCATCTGTCGCAGAAAAAAAGTCGCTCCTCCCGCAATAAGTAGGGCAAGAGCCGCCTTTTTGGCCACTTTTTCCTTTTCCATCCAGAAAAGCGCGGGAAAGAGAACAAAGATAAAAAAGGAGCTTATGCCTATATGGCTGAATGCTAATATAAAGATCAGGATGAGGGGACTTGCTTTTTCCTCAAACGCCCTATTCTCCGTAAAAAGAAACCGAGTCAACTCTTCACTTCTAAGTTCTCCCCAGAGAGAAAAAAAGATCATCACCAAAACCAGGAGTGAGAAAAGAAAAAAACACTCCTTTAAGACTCCCTTCCCAACCCTTGTTTTTAACTTGTCTTTAATTCTTTCTCTTTTACTCATTTCGTTGAATTATAGGATAAAAAGAAGGTTCTTTCCAATACTATTTACAAGTTGTGTTTTTTTGTGTTATTTTTAGGGTAAAAGAAAAAAGGTCGGCAAAACCAATTCATTTTAAAATGTCTAACAACACAATTATTGGAATAGTCGTTGCTGTCGTTGTTCTTGCCATTGTCCTTGTATTTGTTTTACCAGGAATGATGGAAGAGGACCCTGTTCTTGAAAACGGAGAAGATGTTATCGATTACGATGACGATCCTGTTCTTCCTGAAGACGATGATATTGTTGTTCCCGATGATGATGATATTGT
>CAZPZV010000004.1:1329-29307 GCA_964591185.1 uncultured Candidatus Saccharibacteria bacterium
CCCGATGATGATGATATTGTCGTCCCCGATGAGGATATGGCGATAATGCAGTTGTCAGAAGAGGAGGTTCAAAGAGTACAGGAAGCTTACGACGAAGCTATTCCGGAAGAGATGATGATGGATCCTGAAGCGCACATGGAGACTCTTATGGCACTTGATGAGATGCTTATGCAGCTTAGTGCCGACGAACTAAGAGAAATTACTGTCGAAGATATAGAAGAGATGTTGCAGGAAGTGCAATAACTTCTTTGTAGTCAATACAAACTGCCCGGGTTTTTCTCGGGTTTTTTGTATTCATTTTTTGTGCTAGTCTAAAAGAGAGTATTAGTTAATAATAAAAAAATATGAGATTACAAAACAAAGTTGCAGTAGTTACAGGAGCCAGCTCCGGAATAGGTAAAAGGATAGCCGAGCGCTTTCTGGAAGAGGGAGCGAAAGTTGTTTTTTCCGATATATCGGAATCAGTAGAGGCG
Source organism: uncultured Candidatus Saccharibacteria bacterium (assembly GCA_964591185.1). GTDB lineage: Bacteria > Patescibacteriota > Minisyncoccia > Minisyncoccales > PWPS01 > T1SED10-78. The sequence goes on from CAZPZV010000004.1 coordinate 1,803, forward strand.
TTTCATGAAGATGCCAAATATGTCAAATGTGATGTTTCCAGTTCCAGTGAAGTAGTGGATCTGATCAACAAGACGGTTGATCTTTTCGGAAAGGTGGATGTTATAGTGAATAATGCCGGAGTCGGTGACTCTCAAGGAATAACTGATGTTTCTGATGAGACCTGGGATAAAGTGATCGCGGTTAATCTTTCCGGAACCATGTATGGCATAAGAGAAGCAAGCAGGGTGATGAAAAAACAGAATATAAAAGGATCGGTGATTAATATGAGCTCTATTCTGGGCAAAGTTGGACTAGCAGGCGCTCTCTCTTACTGTGCATCCAAAGGAGGAGTAGTGCAGTTAACTCACGCAGCGGCTCTTGATTTGGCGAATGATGCGATCAGAGTGAACGCCATCGCTCCCGGATTTATCAAAACAAACATGACCAAACCGGTGCTGGAGAACGATGATTTCCGTAACTTTATAGAAACATCCACTCCACTGGGGCATGTGGGTGATGTTGATGATATAGCTAACGCAGCTGTCTATCTGGCATCCGATGAATCCAAATATGTGACAGGGGAAGTTATTTACGTGGATGGAGGATGGACTGCAAGATAATATGATTAAAAGGAAAAAAACGAAAAAGATCAAAGTGGGCGATCTTTTCATTGGCGGTGATGCTCCCATTTCGGTGCAGTCAATGACCAAGACAGACACGAGAAACGTGAAAGCAACAGTAGAGCAGATAAAGGAGTTGGAAAAGGTTGGTTGTGAGATAATCAGGGTTGCCGCTCCCGACATTGAAGCCGCTAAAGCGCTAGGTGAGATAAAAAAACAGATCAGCATCCCTTTGGTAGTGGATGTTCACTTCTCTCCACAGATCGCACTGGAAGCGATTAATCAAGGAGTAGACAAACTAAGAATTAATCCGGGGAACATAGGCAGTGAGGAGGGTGTGAAATCCGTTGTTACTGCCGCAAAGGAAAAAAGCATTCCCATTCGTATCGGTGTTAATGGAGGATCTTTAGAGAAAGATATTCTTTCTTCCTATGGCAAGGCAACAGCCGAGGCGATGGTTGAGTCAGCGATGAGGCATATCAAAATCTTGGAGAAGTATGACTTTAAAGATATTGTCATCTCCCTGAAAGCTTCTGACGTAAAGAGGACCGTGGATGCGTACAGATTGTTGTCGGAAAAAGTTGACTATCCTCTTCATTTGGGGATTACTGAAGCAGGCACGTCTTTTCGTGGCACGGTGCTTTCTTCTGTGGGGCTGGGAATATTGCTTGAGGAGGGTATCGGAGATACTTTGAGAGTGTCTTTGAGCGCTCCGCCGCAAGAAGAGGTTAAGGTTGCCTGGCAGATACTAAAGTCTTTAGAGATAAGAAGTAGAGGAGTTAGTATTACCAGTTGTCCCACCTGCGGAAGGACAGAGATCGACCTTTTAAAGCTAGTAGCGAAAGTGGAAAAGGCCACTCAGGATATTGATAAGAATATACACTTGGCAGTGATGGGTTGTGTGGTTAACGGTGTAGGGGAGTCAAAAGAAGCTGATCTGGCTATTATAGGAGGTAAGGGATCGGGACTGATTGCCAAGAAAGGTGTCGTGGTAAAGAAAGTTTCTGAAGAGAAACTGTTCAATGAATTCATGAAAGAGCTAGATAAGCTTATATAAAATTTGACGTTTTAATGTATTTAGGGTATACTTCTGTTAATCACACCTGATCGCGGGAATGATTCCCGCGGTTTTTTTGTGCAAAATATATGTATAAAAAAGGAAAAAGATCACCTGCGAATAATTTTCGCAGAAACAACAAAAACGCTTCTCAGAAAAAAAGAGGTGCTGGCTATGGTTTTTCCAAGTCTATCAATCCCTCCAAGTTTATTAATAAATCAACAGAAAAGAAGGCTGCTTATGTTTCTGAAAACAACTTTAATGATTTTCATATAGATAGTTACTTAAAGAAGAGCATTGAAAGAAGAGGATACAAAACTCCTACAGAGATTCAAGACAAGACTATTCCTGTTATCTTACAAGGAAAGGACATTATTGGTGTTGCTAATACAGGGACAGGAAAAACAGCCGCCTTTCTTTTGCCTCTTATAGACAAAGTTCTAAGAGATAAAAAACAAAGGGTTTTTATTGTTACTCCGACAAGGGAACTTGCTTTTCAGATAAACGAGGAGCTAATCTCTTTTACAAAGTCTGCAGGTATATATTCAGCGGTCTGCATTGGTGGATCGAACATGTTTGCGCAGATAAAAAAACTAAGAAGCAAACCACATTTTGTTATCGGGACACCGGGACGCCTTAAGGATCTGGTGAATAAAAAACATCTTTCTCTTAAGGTTTTTGGCAATATCGTTATCGATGAAGCCGATCGCATGCTGGATATGGGCTTTATTGACGATATACGTTTTCTCATGAACGAGCTTTCCGATGTGCGTCAGTCCTTGCTCTTTTCTGCCACAATATCTCCGGAGATCGAAAAAATAATCAACAAATTTTTGAAAAATCCCGTAAAGATATCGGTCAAAACACAAGAAACAGCCGAAAATGTAGAACAAGACATTGTCCGTGCCAAAGGAGAGAAAGAAAAGATGGACAAGCTCTGTCAGTTACTAGGGGAAAGAAAAGAGTTTCAAAAGGTACTTGTTTTCGGGAAGACAAGAAGAGGAGTAGAGAAGCTTTCCCGGGATCTAAATAAAGAAGGTTTTGCCGCTGCATCCATTCATGGAGATAAGCCGCAATCAAAAAGACAACAGGCTTTGAATTTGTTTAAGAGAGGATCAGTACAGATACTTGTAGCAACAGATGTTGCTGCTCGTGGACTGGATATTGCTGACGTTACTCATGTAATTAACTTTGATGTTCCTGCTACCTATGATGACTATATTCACCGTATTGGAAGGACAGGAAGAGCAGACAAGGTAGGGGTGGCTCTAACTTTTGTAAATTAATTGTTTTACTGATAAACTGATAAATAATTAATTTATTAAGTTTTATGTTTAAAAAAGTAACGTTTGTTTTGATAATAATTATCGCACTATTAGTAGTGGGTTATGTTTTTCTTAAAGAAGAAAAACCGCTGACAGGAGGTGATTCTTTTATATACGAGTGTTCTGGAGAGGTGACAAGTGAAAAAAGAGCTGCGGAATGTTTTAATCTTTATTTTGTAGAAGAAATAAAAGCGCTTGAAGAGGAAAGAGGAGAATTGTCAGAGGAGATTATTTATATGTATAGCGAAGTAGATGAAGAAAACATTTTTATTTATGAAGACAGTTATCACATTGAAAGAGATGATGGATACGGATCACCTTATTTTATTGAAGATAGTAAAATAATAATGCAACATGGATAATATGAAAAAAATAATACTCATTCTAATAATAATTGTAATAGCTGTTTTTGTCTTTTACTCTCTGCAAGAAGAAGATGTAAAACCGGACCTAATGGATGCAAGCAAGTTGACAGAGCTATCGGAATCAAGTTCAGAGTTTTCTTTTCGTCTCTTTAGTGAACTGGTAGAAGAGGATAACATCTTTATCTCTCCTTACAGTATTCACACAGCTCTTCTTCTCGCCTATATCGGATCTGACGGAGAAACAAAAAAAGAAATGACAGAGGTTCTCCAAGTCATGGGAATAAGTGAAGAGGAGATAAAAGAGAAAGCATTAGGATTAAAGCACTACCTGGAATATGTTTCAGAAGAAACGGAGGTATCTATCGCCAACGCTTTCTTTTTGCGTGAAGATGTTCCTTTTTTAGAGAGCTATAAAAAGGATGGAGAAGATTATTTTGAGGCGGAGATAGGACCACTGCCCAAAGAAGGAAAAGAGGTAAACGAATGGGTTAGTGATAAAACAGAAGGAAAAATAGATGAGTTGATAGATGATGGACCGGTACCTGCAGATGTAATTGCTTATCTTGTTAACGCCATCTACTTTAAAGGGATATGGGAAGTTGAGTTCGAAAAAGAAAACACCACGGAAAGAACTTTTTATGGTAAAGAGGAAGCCGAAGTGGATATGATGGAGAACAAGGATAGCTATCTTTATGGTGTAAGCGAGAACATGGAAGCGGTAACGCTGGAGTACAAGGATGGTGACTATCTCTTTCATGCTTTTATGCCCAGAGATCTTTCAGACTTATATGAGAATTTAGACAGAGAAGTGTTTGAGTCCATGAAACCAACAAACAAAGGCGAGATAACTCTTCGTTTGCCCAAATTTACCATGGAAGAGGATTTGAAACTATCTAATGCACTGCAATCAATAGGAATGGAGAGTGCTTTTGATGCTGCTTTTGCTGACTTTTCGAGGATGGTTGATTTAGATAAAGTGTATCCGAACAATGTTTATATAAGCGAGGTCTATCACAGCTCTTTTATAGAAGTGGACGAGAAAGGCACAGAAGCGGCAGCGGCTACTGCTGTAGAAGTGAGACTGGAAAGTGCTCCAATGGAGATAGTGGTTGAATTCAACAGACCCTTCTTTTTTGTTATAGAAGAAGCGCAGACAGGAGCAGTTCTCTTTATGGGACAGTTTACAGATCCTTCCTAAATTACGGAGAACTCCCTTAGTCCTTCTTTTATCTGTTCAATTGTTTCAAAGACTATTCCGTTTAGACCGGCTTTCTTTGCGCCTTCAATAAACTCTTTTTTGTCGTCAATAAATACTATTTCGTGCGGCTCTACTTGCAGCTTTTCTGTTATAGTTAAGTATATCTCTTTTTCCGGCTTAGCTTTTCCTTCCGTGCAGGAGAACAGTACGGCATCAAAGCAATGATCATATTGTTTTTCCAAAAAGTACTCCATTGCGGGAATCTCTGTATTGGAAAGAAATCCTACCTTGTAGCCCTTTTCTTTAAGTGATTTAGCTAGATCAAAAACCTCTTCCCTGCTGCGGAAAACCTTTTTTACCGCCTCATTCCACAGTGACTTTATCTGTGGTTTTTCTATATTTAGCTTTGTGCAAACGATCTTCCACACTTCATCTTCCGATATTTCACCCCTTTGAAACTTTGCGGAGTACTTTCTGAACTCGTTATCCAGCGCTTCTTTGTCTGTTTTTAGATAGTTGGCACAATATTCCAGCAGTTCCTCTTTAGGATTATCAATCAGCACTCCTCCCCAGTCGAATATAATGCACTTAATCATTAAGTGATTTTATTACAAATTTTTTAAAAGACAAGTTTTATTTATTAGTACTTTGTGGTATAATTGTATTCGAATAAGGATTCCCGGAATGTGATCCGAGAAGTATCTCTCGGACTTTTATTTTTCTACAAAAAATTATGAATATACGTAATATAGCAATTATTGCCCATGTTGATCATGGAAAAACAACTCTTGTTGACGCTTTACTTAATCAGTCAAGCACCAAGTTTCCTCGAAGCAGTGTTGGAGGAGAGTTAATAATGGATTCCGATGACTTGGAAAAAGAGAGAGGAATTACTATCTTCTCCAAGAATGCTTCTGTGGCTTTCAATGGAGTGAAGATAAACATCATCGATACTCCCGGTCATGCTGATTTTGGAGGAGAGGTGGAAAGGGTTCTTTCTATGGCCGACGGTTGTCTTTTGCTTGTTGATGCCAAAGAAGGCCCTATGCCCCAGACACGTTTCGTCTTAAAAAAAGCGCTTCTTCTGGATGTTCCCATAATTGTGGTGATTAATAAAATAGATAAAGATGGAGCTGACCCCAAAAGAGCCCTTGATGAAACATTTGAACTCTTTATGGAGCTAGGTGCAAGTGAAGATGCTCTTGGTTTTTCTACTCTTTATGCCAGCTCTAAAGAAGGAAAAGCGGGAACAGAACCGGACTTAGAAAAAATGATAGACATTACGCCTATCTTTGAGCTGGTTATGCAGAAAGTTCCTGAACCCAAAGGGGAGATAGAAAAACCACTACAACTACTGATAACTTCTCTTGCTTATGACTCCTTTAAAGGAAAGATTGGTATTGGCAAGGTTCATAATGGAGTTGTGCGAAATGGGGAAGAAGTAATACATATTACTCGCGAAGGAGAAAAGAAGAAGGCGCAGATAACTTCACTAATGACCTTTGTAGGTTTGGATAAAAAGGAGATTGATCTCACGGAAGCGGGAGACATTATAGCAATCGCCGGTATTGCCGATATTAGCATAGGTGAAACTGTTGCTTGTGCTAAAGATCCGGTAGCGCTCCCTGTTTTAGACATTGATCAACCTACGGTAAAGATGAAGTTTTTGGTTAACGACTCCCCTTTTTCCGGAAAGGAGGGGCAGTATAGTACATCAAGACAGTTACGTGCAAGACTTTACAAAGAACTACACACCGATGTTGCTCTACGCATAGAGGATGGAGAAAAAGAAACCTGGACTGTTTCCGGGAGAGGGGAGCTACATTTAGCAATTCTTATTGAACGCATGCGCCGTGAGGGTTATGAGATGCAGGTAGCATGTCCACAGGTAATTGAGAAAGACGGACTTGTTCCCTACGAACTTGTTTCTGTTGAAACCCCGGAAGCTTATTCCGGCATAGTTATTGAAAAACTGAGCAAAAGAAAGGGAGTGATGCGTGATATGCGCACAGAAAACGGCATTACCTTCATGGAGTTTATTATTCCCACAAGAGGGCTTTTTAATTACAGAAAAGAGTTTTTAACGGACACAAAAGGGTTGGGTATTATGAGCAGTGTTTTTCACGAGTATGCAGTTGATGCAACTAACTGGAATAAGAGGGAGCAGGGTTCGCTGGTATCTATGATGAGCGGCAAAACCAACCTCTATGGCTTGATAAATATACAAAAAAGAGGGGTGCTTTTCCTTGGTCCTGCCACGGAAGTGTACAAAGGGCAGGTTATCGGTCAGTATTCACGGAGCGGAGACTTGGAAGTTAATCCTTGCAAAGAGAAAAAACTAAGTAATATGCGCTCTAAGGGAGACGGGGTTTCGGATCATTTTAATATGCCTCAAACCATGGATTTAGAGGCAGCATTGCAGTATATTGGAGATGACGAGTTGGTGGAGGTTACCCCTCTTTCCATTCGTATCCGTAAAGCTTGAGCGTAAGGCTTTTATAACCGTGTAATTGTGTGTTAGAATGAGAGTAGATGAAAATAGAAAAGGAAAAACTAAAATCTTTTTTACTTGATCTGGATCTTGTTAGCGAAGAGCAGTTTGAAAAAGCTGAAAGAAAAGCGATTAGAAAGAATCGTAAGATTGAGGATATGCTGGTTATAGAGGATATCTTGGATGAAAAGAAGCTTGTCGGAGTAAAAGCTCACATCCTGGGAATTCCTTTTATCGATCTGGAAAAGATAAAAGTTCCATTAGATGTTTTAAAGATTATTCCGGAACACTTTGCCCGTGCGAACAGTGTTGTTCCTTTCCGTAAACAGGGAGATGATCTGGAGATTTCCATGACCAACCCTGAAGATTTAAAGGTTGTGGAGGTGATAAAGAAAGCCACAGGGTTGAATATACTGCCTCGTCTGGCTACTACGGAAGGAATAAAGAATGTGCTTGGTCAGTATCAAGAAAGTTTAGAAGAAGAGATTAGTGAGGTTGTTGATGATGAAGAAAAGATAAGATCGATAAAGGAAGATGACACAGAGTATGATTTAGAGAAGAGCGCTGAAGAGATGCCGGTGATAAAGATAGTAGACATTCTTATTAAGCACGCCATCCTACAAAGAGCATCGGACATCCACATAGAACCACAAGAGAAAGAGATTCTTATCCGCTACAGGATTGACGGCATATTGCGTGATGCCATGACACTGCCCATAAACATAGCTTCTGGTATAGTTGCCAGAATCAAAGTGCTTTCCAACCTGAAACTCGATGAACACCGTTTGCCACAAGACGGAAGATTCAAAGTGGAAAACAAAGACTACCGCTACTCTTTACGTGTCTCTGTTCTTCCTGTTTCCTACGGGGAAAAGATAGTTATGCGTCTTCTTCCGGAGATGATGGATGCGATGGATTTAGAGGAGATAGGACTGAGAAGCGAGGCGCTTGAGGCGGTAAAAGAAGCGTTAAAGAAAACTTCCGGAATGATTCTTGTTACCGGTCCCACAGGATCGGGTAAAACAACGACTCTTTACAGTCTTTTAAAAACGCTAAACACGCCGGGGGTGAACATTTCCACCGTTGAGGATCCTATTGAGTACCAGATTGGGAGAATAAATCAAACCCAAGTAAGTCCGAAGATCGGGCTTACCTTTGCTTCCGGACTGCGTTCGCTGGTAAGACAGGACCCTGATGTTTTGATGGTGGGAGAGATAAGAGATGACGAAACGGCCCGGTTGGCGACCAATGCGGCATTAACCGGACATCTGGTTCTCTCTACACTACACACCACAAACTCTGCCGGTGCTGTATCCAGATTAATGGATATGGAGATAGAGCCCTTTCTTATCTCTTCCACATTGAGTGTCGTTATAGCACAGCGTTTATTGAGAAAACTGGACTCGAAAAGAGAAGGTTACTTCCTTACTGATGCGGAGGTTGAGGATCTGGCAAAATACTGTGATATCGGAAGAATTACCGCACTTCTGCAGGAAAACAACATAATCAAGGAAGATCAGTCAATAAAAGATGTAGAGTTTTTTCATCCTTCTGAGACTAAAGATGCACCTGACGGATACAAGGGGCGTGTTGGTGTGTGTGAGGCACTGCCGGTAACGGAAGAGATAAGAGAACTAATCATAAACAGGAGTGGGACCAATAAAATAGAGGAAAAGGCAAAGAGTAGCGGAATGGTTACTATGCTTGAAGATGGTATCGTTAAAGCGGCACAAGGAACCACGACCATAGAAGAAGTGTTAAGAGTTCTTATAGAGTAATGCCACAGTATTACTATACAGCAAAATCAAAAAAGGGAGAGGTTTCCGACTTGATGACGGCGTTGGACAAGAAAGACTTGGCAAAAAAACTGCATGAGAGCGGTCTTTTTCTAATCAAAGCCAAAAAGACAAACAAAATAGGAGGATCTCTTTTTAAAAGGGTTTCCGTGGCTGACAAGATATTTCTTACTAGGAACCTGAAAATGATGCTTTCTGGAGGATTATCTCTCTCCAGAACACTGGGCATACTTTCTATGCAAACAAAGAACAAGACTCTAAAAAGTGCTCTTTTTGATATTCGGGAGGAGATCCACAAAGGAAAAAGTTTTTCCGAAGCACTGGAGAGACATCCGCAGATTTTTTCAAAGATGTTTCGCAGTGTTATCCATTTATCTGAAGAAACAGGCAAGATAGAGGACAATTTGGGCGTTTTAACAGAGCAGATGGAAAAAGAGTATGCCCTAAGATCAAAAGTAAAGGGGGCTCTTATCTATCCTTCGGTGATTGTTTCTGTTATGGCTATTGTCGGAACAGTGATGATGATATTCGTTGTTCCTCGTTTAACGCAAACATTTGAACAGATGGGTGTTTCTTTGCCATTTACAACACAGATTATTGTTGGTTTTGCCGATATTCTTATCCATGGCTGGCCTTATCTTATTGCTTTTGTGTTGTTTTTCTTCTTTTTTATCAAATACTTAATGAAAACAAAAAAAGGGAAAAAGATGGTAGACTTTGTTTTGCTTAAAATCCCCGTAGTATCTTCTCTTATTCGAAAAAACAACTCCGCCTATACGGCTAGAACGCTTAACTCTCTTCTTGCTTCGGGAATCTCTATGGTCAGAGGACTGGAGATTATCTCAGAAAATCTTTCCAATATTTATTTCAAGGAGGCCATGTCCAGTGCGACAGAGAAGGTGAAAAAAGGAGAAAATCTTTCCGCTGCACTGCAACCGTACTCTTCTCTTTACTCCATTTTACTTATCCAGATGATCGAAGTGGGAGAGGAAACGGGGCAGACATCAAAAATTTTGTCTAAAACAGCCGAATTTTTGGAAGAAGAGGTTTCCACTTTGACTAATAATCTTGCTTCCATTATTGAACCTTTATTAATGGTTGTTATCGGAGGACTTGTTGGATTTTTTGCTATGTCCATGCTCTTGCCAATGTACTCTGTTTTGGAAGTGATATGAGTAGAGGATTAACACTGATTGAGGTTTTGCTGGTGGTGGCTCTTCTTTCCGTTTTGGTTGGAGCAGGAGTGATGGGGTTTTTGTCACAAAGAGAGGCGTTTGAAATGTCCGGAGAAGTAAATGAGCTTTTTGCCGATCTGCGTTACGCCAAACAGTTATCCATAACGGAACAGATACATCATGGTGTTGAGTTCGATTTTGAGAACAATTCTTACCGTGTTTTTCGGGACAATGAAGAAAGAGAAACGGTTAAAGAAAAGTTTCTTTCCTTGGAAATGGAGAGTGTGAACAATTATTCAGAAGTGAAATTTACCAGATTTGGAGCAGTCTTTCGTTCAGGAAAAATTCGGCTTAAAAGTGATAATATTTTGAGAATAATAGAAATAAAACCATCAGGATTCTTTCATGAACAAAGGGATGACACTAATTGAAACGGTGGTCAGTATAGCCATAATTTCCGTGGCGGTCGTTTTTGCTATTAGCGCTTTTCCATTGGGAATGAGGATTACGGATATGAATCAAAGAAGTAGTGTTGCTTTGTTTTTGGCTTCAACAAAAATAGAAGAAGTTATTTACGAGGGATATAGTGAGGCGGAAGAAGGTGTTTTTACGGAAGATTTTGGAGAAATAGAGCAGTTTGAGGGCTACAAAAGAGAGACGGAGATAGAGTGCTTTGCACCTGAGGGAGAGTGTATTCCGGGAATGAAAAGAGTGGATGTTACCGTTTATCCTCAATCTCTTGCAGGGAGCAGTGTTGGCTTAACTACTTTGATTAATGAATAAAGGATTTACATTAATTGAGATCACGATTGCTACAGCTCTTTTTGCTCTTTCCATGAGTATAATTTTGGGCATTATCTTTCTGAGTAGTGAAATTTATTTCCAAGGAGAGAGAGCAACAGAGATTATGCAGAATGGCAGGGTTGTTCTTGATTCTGCATCCAGAGAACTGCGTCAAACAAGAAGTTTGGTTACTCATCTCTCCGAGGATGATCCTTCCAGTGAGATTGTTTTTCAAGATGGTCATCTAGAAGAGATTAGAGAAAGCGGGACTGCTGAAGGAGGAGAGCTTTACAGCATCACTTTATCTGGAGACTCTTCCTCGGAGGACGGTTTTTATGAGGACGTTTTTATAAAGATAACCGAAGGATCTTTGGCCGGGGAGATAAGAAAAATAGTTGATTATGATGGTGGAACAAGAGAGGCTCAGCTTAATCTTCCTTTCAGCGAAGACACCAGTTATTTCGGTGAAAAGTATATTATTGATACTTCTTATTATTACATACGTTATTTTCTAAAAGAAAATATGGTTAAAAGAGAGGTGTATACATACTATTTTTCCGGAGATGAGAATTACTATGTTCCCTATAACGCTGTTCCTCCTCCGGGAGAAAGTCTGGAGCAAGAAATACTTGAAGATGGACGAGTTATAGGGGAACACTTTGAAAGTCTCTCTTTCCGGGAAGAGAATGGTGTGAACATTTTAGTTGAACTAAAAAAGGGCAGAAGTGAAATCATGTTATTAAAAAAGGTTTTTGGAAGAAATTTATGAACGAAAAAGGAACCATCATTGTTGTTGCTATCATCACCATTTCCATAATCATGGTACTTAGCGGCTATCTTTTAAGTGGTACCATTATGGAGATGAGAATCTCTAAGAGTGTGGAAAGTGCGGAAAAGGCATATTATTTCGCGGAAGGCGGCATAAAAGAAGCTATTTGGAAGCTGGAGAACGATAGTGAATGGAGAGACAGCTTTGTATCCGAAGAACTGAACACTGGAGGAAGTTACTGGAGCGATTCCTTTAGCAGGGATCTGGAGGAGGGATCTTACACCGTTACTATCGAAAACACCGCTCAAGGAAGAGGGGAGATAATCGCGGTAGCGGAGATTCCTTTTATGGGAAGAGATGCAAAAAGGAAGATTAAGACAACTGTTTTTAGGGGAATTGAAGGCCCGACGGACAACGCCGCTATTTTTTCCGGAGGACACGGATCGAATATAAACATCAGTCACTCTAATGTTCGCGTAAACAAAGGAAACTTCTTTTCCAATCACAACCTTATTGTTTCCGGAATCAGCTCGATGGAAGCGTATGACAATGAAGATTCGGAAAAACTGGAAGGTCAAATACTTTCCACTCAAAACATCAGTATTTCAGATAAAAGTGAAATAGTGGAGTACACTGCTATCTGTTCTAGAGACATGTGCACAGAAGAGTGTCTGGAGTGCCCTCCCGAAGAGATGCCTGTACCCATGGTTGATTTTGATTCTAACAGCGAAAACTCTTTCCTTAGCAGGGCGGAAAAGAAAGAAAATGCTGGAGAGTGTGCCGTTTACTGTGATGATGGAGGAGGGCTTTATCTGTGTTCAGAGAGTTGTGTTTTCTCCCCAAAAGAGTTTGATGATCTCTTATGGGAGGGGAGTGAGTCCTTAATTCTGGAGAATGAGGTTACCTATGTTACCGGAGGAGTGGAGGTGAAAGGGGGAAGATCACTGGAGATAAATGGTGTTCTTGTTGCTGATAAAAGCATTAAAATAGGAGAGCGTGAATCTTGGAAGGGAGACAGTGGTCTCTCTGGTTTAAAAGTTCATCCCGCAGACACTGAATCTCCCGCCGGAATACTCTCTAAAAGAAGCATATCTTTCGGCAACTACTTTCTTCGAAAAGAAACGACAATCACTGGAGTAATCTATGCTGGGAATAGTGTTGATATGACAGGTGTTCCTTATAATCTCCATATCATTGGAGGGGTTATGGGGAGAATGATTAAGCTTTCCAGTTTGTGGGAAGGGTTGGAGATAACGCTTGATAACGAGGTGATAATGCGCGGTCTCGGATATATGATAGACGGAGAAGTATCACAACCGGAATTTTCTCCTGTAATCCAAATAGATCACTGGGAGGAGGTGTACTAAAACAAGTTTTTTGTGTTAGAATAAAGATATGTTTGATTTTTTGAATACAAGAATGGATTTTTTTGGAATGGATATTTCTGATTCATCTGTGAAAGTGGTGCAACTTAAAAAAAGAAGGAAAAACATTGACCTTGTTTCTTGGGGAAAGGTAAAGCTTGAAGCGGGAGTGGTAAGCGGAGGAAGAGTGAAAAATGAGAAAGCTCTTGCTTCGGCAATCAGATATCTTATGGAGGTGGTTAAAGGAAAGAAGATAAAAAAAAGATATGTTTCCATCTCGTTGCCTGAGGAAAAATCTTTCTTTCAAACCATTAATATACCGCAGATGGAAGGAAAACAGATAAAGGAGGTGATAGGGTATGAAGCGGAAAACTGTATTCCCTTGCCCGTGGATGATGTTTATCTTGATTTTGATGAACTTTCCTCTAATGCAAAAGGATTGGATGTTTTGGTGGCAGCTTTACCCAAGAAGGTGGTTGATTCCCGTGTTTCCTCTATAGAGAAGGCAGGACTTTTCCCGGTTGTGGCCGAAACGGAGTCGATGGCCATTGCGCGTTCCGTTGTAAAAGAAGAAGACAGATCAAAGTCCCTTCTGTTGATAGATATAGGGGAGAGCAAGACAAGCATTATCGCTCTTCACTCTGGAAAGGTGATATTTAGTAGCTACATCCTTACTTCTTCAGGTGAATTCACAGAGAAGATAGCCGACTTTTGTGGTGTTTCTACGGTTGAGGCGGAGAGGTTAAAAAAGGAACATGGCATTGAAAAAGAGAAGATAAGGGAGGCTGTCGGTCCGCTTTTAGAAGAGACGGTTGATGTGATAAAAAAGCAACTTCATTATTACGAGTTTTGCGGGCTTATTCCTCGAGGAATAGAGAAGATTATTGTTTGTGGCGGTGGTTCCGGACTTAGAGGACTGACCGCATTTATGTCCGATAAGCTTTACTTGCCCATTGAAAAAGGGGATCCCTTTATTAATGTTTCTAAAAGGTCCCAAAACAAATTTGATGAAGAAGGATTAAATTATGGTGTAGCTATCGGTCTTGCTTTACGTAATTTTAGCTAAAAGATGAATTTACTTTCCCCTCAACAAAAAGAGAAGATTGCAAGAGAAAAAAGATGGAAGTCTGTCTTTGTCTTTCTTTTCTTTGTTTTTGTGTTTTTTGCCGCTTCGTCTGCTTCCCTTTATTTTATTTACGATTTCGGAGTAGAGCTTTTAAAAACTGAAAAGGAAATCATTAAAGCAGAAAAAGAGAAGATTCCTGATTTTATGGAAAAAGAAGAAATGGTAGAGGAGTTTAACGCTATCGCCTCACGACTAGACTCTTTTTACGGTAATTTGACAGATATAAGCGGTGTGCTGGAAGAGATACACAAAACACTTCCGGAAGAGTCAAGTATAAACAGTTTCCGTCTTGAGAATAACAGAGTTGTGTTGCACGGACAGGCATCTGACTGGTATTCTTTAAATGAAACAGAAGAGTCTTTTAGGGAAAATTTTTCTGAAGTGGACTTTTCTCCCGAGAACTGGACGGAAACAGAAAATATTAATTTTTTACTTAGTTTCAAGGTAGAATGAAAAAACATCTTATATTACTGGCTTTGATCTTGCTTGTAGTAACGTCTTTTTCCGTTGCCTTTTACCTTTTTTACGAGATAAAAGAACACTCCTCTGACTTTGTGGAAAAGAAAAAAGAATTGAAACATCTTCAAGTCAAAACAAGCAAGCTGGAAAAAATGAAAAACCAAGAAGAGTTGGAAAGTTTTCTTGAAAAATCCCACTCTTTGTTTGTTGATCCCCGCAAGCCCATTGATACGGTTCTGTTTTTAGAGGAGGTCGCGGAAGAAAACGATCTTTCCATAAAAATTGAAACCGAGAGAAGAGGGGATGCGAACCCTTGGCCTTACTTTGTTTTTGACATAGATACAATGGGCTCTTTTGAGGGAACGCTTACTTTTCTGGAAGAGATACAGTCAAGAGAGTGGGTGGCATCTGTTGAGCGCTTGTCCATGGAAAGGAAGGAAGACGGTATTAGTGCCCAAACAATTTTAAAAACTTACTTTTTGCAAGAATGAGAAAAATAACGGAAAACATTTCTTTTGTTGTCATTGTAATTTTAATTACATGCTTGTTTCTTTCCTTTGCTGTTTATTATAACTATATTGCTTTTCCTCTGGAAAAAGAGTATCACCATGAAGAGGAAGTCCCCCTCTTAAATGAAGGCGCCTATGAAAGAGTGCTAGAAAAGTGGGAGGATAGGCGGGATTCTTTGGATGGGGAAAAGAACATTTTTCGCTAATGAAAATAGGATACCCTTGTATTAACAGAGGTATTGGCTGTACCGCGAACTCTACTTTTCGTATAGCTAATTTTTCAGAGAAACTCATAACAAAGAAGATAAAGGACAATCTTTTTTGCTTAAACAGGATACTTGATTATAATATCAAAAAAGGACTGCTCTTTTTTCGTATCAGCTCTGACGTTATTCCCTTTGCCGGGCATGAAGATGTGTTTTTTGACTGGCAAAACAGATTTAAAAGTGAAATAAAGAGTATTGGAGAAAAGATAAAAAAAGAAGACATGAGGATATCCATGCATCCCGACCAGTTTGTGCTCATAAACTCTATTCGGGAGGATGTGGTGAAAAAAAGCATCCTTGAATTGGACTGGCAGTGCGATCTACTCGATTTAATGGAACTGGACAGTTCGGCAAAGGTACAGATCCATGTAGGGGGAGTGTATGGAGACAAAGAGGCATCCGTGGAGAGGTTTATCTCCAACTATTCAACTCTAAGCTCAAAGATAAAAAAGAGGCTGGTTGTTGAAAATGATGATCGCCTGTATTCTTTGCAAGACTGCTTGAGGGTGGGTGTGCCCGTACTTTTTGACACTTTCCACCATCAGTGCTTAAATAATGGTGAAAGTCTCGGAGAAGCCGTGCTCTTGGCGGAGAAGACGTGGGACAGCAGACTGATGGTTGACTACAGTTCGCAGGAAACCGGTGCCAGAAAAGGAAAACATACGGAAAGTATTAACGAAAAGGATTTCCTTTCTTTTTTGCTAGACACAAGTGGTGTGGATTTTGACGTAATGCTGGAGATAAAAGATAAAGAAAAAAGTGCATTGAAAGCTTTAAAAATTATTCAAAAATATGAAAAAAATTTACAGAAGCAATGAAAACAAAGTAATCGCCGGGATCTTTGGAGGGCTGGGAGAGTATCTTGATGTGGATCCAGTAGCATTAAGACTGCTTGCTATTCTTCTCTTTATTGTTACAGGAGGAGTCCCTTTTATTATTGGTTATATAGTAGCAATTTTTATTGTTCCTAAAAAAAGAAAATAAACATGGATCAAAAACTAAAAGTAGCAATATCAATTGTAGTAATAGTATTTCTTGTTTCTCTTACGGTGTTGGTGAACGTTCTTATTGCCAACTACACCAAGAAAGTGGATTATATAGGACTTGACTCTCTTCCCACTGTTCAAGTTAGGGGGAGCGGAGAGGTTAGTGTTGTTCCTGATGTTGTGGAGATGTCTTTTTCTGTAGTAACCACGGATGCGGATTCGGAAACTGCTGTTAGTGACAATAATGAAAAGATGGAGAGAGTGGTGGACTACTTAAGGGGTGAAGGAGTGGAGGATATTAAAACGGGAAGATTTGATTTACGTCCTTTGTATGAATACTTGGAAGATTCCAGGAGAAGGGTTGTCTATAACTATGAGGTGACAAACACCGTAGAAGTAAAACTGAGAGATATTGAAAAAGCAAGCTCCATTATTGATGGAGCGGTGAAAGCAGGAGCCAACAGAGTGGATAGATTTAATTTACTTGTTGAAGAAGAGGATCAGTACAAGGAAGAGGCGAGGGAGATGGCTATAAAAGAAGCAAGAAAAAAAGCGGAAAAGATCAGCGATTCTCTTGGAACAAGTCTAGGAAGAGTGGTTGGTTTTAGTGAAGACACCGATTATCGCTATCCCATAATGAGAGAAGACGCCGCAGGAGGCGCTTCCGGTGTTCCTATTGAAGCGGGAGAAAACGATATTAGTGTCAGTGTAAGAATAGAGTACGAGATTAAGTGATATTGTTGAAAAAGGATTTATTTGCGCTCTAGATAATTTATACACTTTTTCATTAATTCTAACTCTATATAGTCCTCTCTGTCTATTTCCTTCTTTTTATTTTCCAGAAATGCTGCCCCCGTATTTTCAGCGAGATGCTTCATCGTTTCTTCTTTTAGTTTTTCTACTTCCTCTCCTTCTTTTTTCAAATCGTGTTTTATGTAGTGACCGACCCTTTTTCCGAATCGGGCCTCCAGCTCTTCTTTTAGAATCTCCTTGAGCTTATTTTCCATCTTTTTTTCTAAGCTACCTTTTGTCTCACCCTCCTCTATAGTGATTTTGCTATAAAATTCTTTGAGCTCTCTCCCTAATCTTTTCATCTGTCCTTTATACCAGCCAATAACGCCCAACTCTTCCATAAGCGTGTCAAGTATTTCTCTCTTTAACTCTTCTTTTAGTTCATCTACGGACTTTTTTTCACGGTTTTCGAGAACATCTTCTGCCATCTCTTTCAGTTTTTTATGTTCAAGTAGTCCTTTGCAATCTTTTATTATGGGGCGTAAACCTTTTATCGCCTTGCCCTTCTCTAAATAATCTTCCAGTTCTTTTCTTATCTCTTCTTCCGACTTGTTTTTTCTGTTGTAGAAAAACTTCTCTTTTGTTTTTTCTATAAAAGGAGGTGAGAAATCTTCTTCATAAGGGAGAGCTGTTTTATCTAAAATACTCCTCACTTCGTCGTCAGTTAATTCTTCTTCTCTTGGTTCTGCTTCTGGATTCATTATCCTTATTATAACTCTAAATGATTGTTTTTTCAAACAGGAAGCCCTCTTCCTTAGGGAGAGGGCTTGAGGGTTTCTAGCACCACTTTGTGAAAGGGTAGTCCCATGTGACTACTTTCCACCTCTTTGTGAATGTAGCTTGGAGAGATGCAACTCTCCCACGGTATTACACCGTCTTTTCTTGTGTAAATCTGTATAACGGGTATTTTGTACTCTTTCTGTTTTTGGAGGAGGTCATTGAGCTCGGAAAGCTCTCTTCCGGAAGCAACTCTGTATGCCGTCTCAAAGAAAACTCCTTCCAGCTGAAAGGGAGATCCTAATGCCAGTCCAAACTTCACCTTTTCGGGAAGCTCATAAGCTATTTGCCTTGTGTAAACGCCTCCCATGCTCCATCCGACAATAACAACTTCTTCCATGCATCTTATTTTCTTTATCAACCTCCTTTTCTTTTCCTCTGTATATCCTCTGTTTAGTCCCAGACCCCAACCGTAAGCGTTGAACCCTTTCTTTCTGAGCATATACATTGTCGGAACAAGGTATATGTCGGAAAACATGAATCCGGGGATGAGCATTACCGGAGTTGCAACAGACACTTTTTTTGTATCGTTAAAAAACAGTCTGATTAACTCCAAAAGAACACGTAACTCTTTTAAAAGTGTGAAACCCATTTTGTCCTCCTTTTTTTACAGTGTGCTATGATATAGTAATTTTATGCATTTTATACTAAAACACAAGTGGTTTTTTCTTCTCTTGGTCTTTGTTCTTTTTTGGATTATCTTTGTTTCTCCAGAGAAGGTGGTTTCTTTTCTCGGAGTAGAAAGAGGATACCTGTTAATCTTTCTTCTTGCTCTCCTTGGAGTTTCCGGATTTTCTTCCGCCCCTTTTTACACAATTCTTCTTACTTTTGTTGCCTCGGGAGAGTTTAATATTTTCTTGCTCGCACTAGTGGCCTCTCCGGCCATGGCCATCGGAGATTCTCTTTTTTTCTTTCTGGGATACAAAGGGCATGTAGTTTTTGGAGGTCGTTTAAGGGATGTTTCTCTTTGGCTTAAGAGTAAGCCGCCGTGGGTTACGCCTCTTTTTGCCTATTTTTACTCTTCTTTTGCTCCTTTGCCGCAGGATTTTCTTATGGTCGTTCTGGGATTGATTAGGGCGAGATTCGTTTATATAATTATTGCTCTTTTGCTTGGCAACGCCACTTTTGTTATTTTCACTTCCAATATTTTTTTAAAACTAACTAACATGTGATAGAATAGTTGTATGAAAATAAAAATTGCCTTTGCAGTAATATTAGTGATTCTCTTTTCGGGATATTTTCTTTTTCAGGAAGAAACCGACTACCATCTTTTCGGTGACGGATCTTTTTGTTGGAATGATGATTTAGAGAAAGGTGTTTGTAGCAAAGGGGACTTGAAAAAAGAGATTACAGAAGAAGGAGAGGGAGTAGTGGCAGATAAAGGGGACACCGTTTTTGTTCACTATAGAGGAACGCTTCTGAGTGGAGAGGAGTTTGATTCAAGCACTTCTCCTTTTAGCTTTAAATTGGGAGAAGGGAGAGTAATCCAAGGATGGGAGCAAGGAGTACGTGGTATGCGTGAAGGGGAGAAAGCGGTGATAACCATTGCGCCTGAACTTGCTTACGGTGACCATGGTGTCGGCTCCATTCCTCCCGGCAGTACACTTGTCTTTGAGATAGAGGTTTTAAGTATTGAAAAATGAAAAGATTTCTAAAGATATTTGCTTCCATTGCTCTTCCGCTCACAGCGGGATTTCTTGGTTCTTTGCCTGAGATAGGAGAGTGGTATGCAGAACTAAACAAGCCTTTTCTTAATCCGCCCGGATGGATCTTTGCTCCTGTATGGACGGTTTTGTATATACTTATGGGTGTAGCCGCCTTTTTTGTTTGGGAAAAAGGGTGGAAAAAAGAAGTAAAGATTGCTTTGTTTTTGTTTCTTTTACAGTTGGTACTTAACTCTTCCTGGTCTCTCGTCTTCTTTGGACTAAAGGACATTTCTCTGGCTCTGGCAAACATCTTGCTTCTTTGGGTGCTTATCTTGTGTACAATGATTGCTTTTTACAGGGTTTCCAAAGCATCTTTCATTCTTCTTTTGCCTTATATTTTGTGGGTTAGTTTTGCCATTTATTTAAACCTTACTATATTAATTATTAATTTTTAATAACACAGAACACTAAATGGCTAAAAAAGAGATACTTTACGCTTTACTGAAGATAGTTTTTTACTTGGTTGTTATACATATTATAGCGTCTCTTCTTTCCTTGTACTTGCTTTTTCGTCCCACGCCCCTTCTTAGTGAAAGCACTCCCAGTGATTACGGCCTTTCCTATGAAGATGTTTACTTCTACACGGAAGACGATCTGCGTATCAAAGGATGGTATGTTCCCTCTTTAAAAGAAGATGTTCCCACGGTTGTTTTGCTTCACGGGTACCCCGCCGATAAAGGGAATCTGCTTTATCCTGTGCAGTATCTGGTAGAGAACTTTAACGTACTTCTTTTTGATTTCCGTTATATGGGCGAGAGTGAGGGTAGTTACTCTACTCTGGGAGTCAAAGAAAGAAAAGATTTGCATGCAGCTTTAGATTTTCTTGAAGAAGAAAAAAAAGAAGAGGAAGTTTTTTTGTGGGGATTTTCCATGGGCGCGGCAGTTTCTTTAATGGTTGCTCCGGAGAGGGACGTGGTCAAGGCGGTGGTTTCCGATTCTTCTTATGCACAGATGCGCGGAATGCCGGAACAGCTTTATATTCTTCCTTTTTTCAGAAAGACACTTTCCGAAACCACTCTTTTTTTGGGAGGGATTATTATTCGTACAGATCTAGATAAAAATTCTCCCTTAAGCAAAGCCCCTTATATTAATGTTCCTGTGTTTTTAATGCACTCCAAGGGGGATAAGATAGTTGACTTTGATCACGCCTTAAAACTAAAAGAAGCGTTAAACACCAGAGTGGAAACGCTTTTTCTTGATGAAGATACGCACGGAGGGTTGAGCAGTAAAAGCTATGGAGATGTGGAAGAGTTTTTGCTTGGTTTGACCACAAAGTAGCTTTTCTTTACTCTTTCCGCCGCATAGTTCATCAACAGAGGACTAACGAAAACAGTCGCTATACTAAGCATCACAAGAGCGGTTACCAGTTCCGCGGGAATGAGATTATGTTGTTGCCCTACAGCAACAACGGCCAGTGTTGTTGATAGTTGAGGAATACATGTTCCCCCTACAAGTACGGATTGCATGGATGTAAACCCTCTTATCTTTGCGGATATCCACCCACTGGAAAACTTGGCTATTATCGATCCGAATATTACCAAAAGGAATAAAGTAAGAGCATTGTTTATCTCCGAGAATATCCAGATGTTTGTACTTGCTCCGATCATGACAAAAAAGACGGGAATAAAGAGACCGTAGGCCATTACGTGTATTTTTGTTTTTAGTTTCTTGTTTTCTATAACCTCGGAAAGAACAAGTCCGGCAAGAAAAGCGCCAACAATAGAGTGCAGCCCCAGCAACTCTGAAACTATTACTGTTCCCAAAAGAACGGCTACGACAACGCGCAGATCGCGTTCAAAGTGGTTCTTTTTTTCTTCTTCCTCAAAAAGCCAGCGCAGTTTAGGGATTCCCCATCTCATGATGGCGATAAAGAAAAGAACGATAAAGAAAAGGGTGATAAATATGGGAAGGGGAACGGCTCCGGAAATCATATACTGCAAGGCTACGGCAAGGATAACCAAGCTGGCGATATCTTGAAGTACTATGGAAGATACTATAGTTTTGCCGATTCGTGAAAAAAGCAACCCCTTTGCTTCGAGCATGGGAATGGCGATGGCGATGGAAGAAGATATAAAAACGATTCCTAAGAGTATCGCTGTTGTTGTTTCGTATCCCAAAAGAAATCCTATGGATATTCCTATAATAAAAGGAATTACTCCTGTAGCTGTGGCGATGACACCGGAATCCTTCCAGGTTTCTTTTATTCCGGAAAATTTTGTCTCTAATCCGGCCATAAACATGAGAAACACTAGCCCGAGGTGTTTTAGGAACTCCAGAGTACTGTCAATGGCTATCAGTTTCAACCCAAAAGGGCCGATAATCATTCCTCCGATAATAAGAGCTACCGTCCAGGGGATATTGAAACGTTGAAATGCTCTGGAGATAAGAAGCGCGGCAACAAGTATGATAAAAAATGATAGAAAATCAGGCATTGTTTTAATATAACAGTATCTTTGAAAACAAACAAGAATTGGATATCTTTTTCTTTTATGATAAGGTTTAAGTAATGAAAAAAGTTTTCGTTTTAGGATCAACAGGCTCGGTGGGAAAGCAGACTATGGATGTTTTGCGCAAGTACAGTGACTACTTTCAGGTTTTTGCTTTGGCTGCGGGAAGAAACATCGAGGAGATGTCCCGTCAGGTAAAAGAGTTTAATCCTAAAGCGGTTTGTATGGAAGAGGGACATATAGAGGGAGTGGAATTTTACAGAGGAGAAAAGGGACTTGTAGAGCTAGTGAAAAGGGAAGAGATAGACATAGTTGTTATATCTTCTTCGGGAACAAACGCTTTCGCTCCTCTTATAGAAGCGATCAAGGCAAGAAAGAAGATACTTATCGCCAACAAGGAGAGTATCATTATGGCGGGAGATGCAATAAACGAGCACCTGCAAGAGTACGGCGGTGAGCTTATCCCTCTTGATTCGGAACACTCAGCCATTTTCGAGTGTCTCAAGGGAGAGGATGTAAGCGAGGTGGATCACTTGATTCTCACTTGTTCCGGAGGCCCTTTTCGTGAATACAGCAAAGAGCAGTTAAAATCAGTTACCAAGGAGCAGGCAATAAACCATCCCGTGTGGAGTATGGGCTCAAAGATTACTATTGACTCGGCAACACTAATGAATAAGGGCTTGGAAGTGATTGAGGCGCACCATCTTTTCCGCTTTCCACTGGAAAAGATAAAGGTTGTAGTTCATCCGCAGTGCATCGTGCACTCCATGGTGGAGTTCAAAGACGGAAGCATTAAAGCTTTGCTTTCCGCTCCGGACATGAAAGCGCCCATTCAATCGGCACTTTTCCATCCCAAAAGAGCTCCACAGGCGTTTAAAAAAACAGAACTAAGTGAACTTTCCTTTTTTGCTCCAAATACAGAAAATTTTCCTTGCTTAAAACTCGCATACGAAGCGGGAAGAAGAGGGGGTAGTGCCCCAGCCGCTCTTGTTTTTGCTGATGAGATTGTGGTGGACAGGTTTCTTAAAGAGGAGATTAGTTTTTTTGAGATACCGGAAAAGATAAAAGAGATGGTTGACTCCCATAATTTTATGGAAAATCCGACAATGGAAGATATTTTAAAGTTAAAAAAGGAAATTTATGAGAGAAAGTGAAGATTTCATTCTTAACAGGATAGACAAAAATCCAGAAGTGGAACCGATATTGGATTATGCCAAAAAGATGGAGAGACCCGATCCACGAGACTTTACGGATGTTTACAGTAGCGAAGAGATAGATAAGGATCTGCGGCACCTGAGCAAGCTTGAAGTAAAAATGGATAAAGGGGAGTTAGTGGAAAAAAACAAAAAGAGAGGAGAAGCTTTTGAGATTGTTCTTGCTGATCAGGTGGACTGGATGGGATCGGAAGCGTTGTCTACCCTCACCTCACGTTATGATGACGTGGTTAATGGCGTGGATGTTGTTGTCGAGTTTGAAGAAGAAAAGCTGGCTTTTGCCGTGGATGCTTCCATAAACTGTGATCCGGCAAAGATAAAAGAAAAGGTGGAGAAAAGTTTGGGCAAGGTTATGCAAGGCGGTTGTAAAGTAAAGTACTTTCAGTCGCAGAAAGATAACTACAAAGGAAGCTTGGAAGGATTGATTCCCGTTGTTGTGGGATTGGAAAAAGAGAATGCAGATGAACTCTTACGTACATTCTCAAGACTAAAGAGACTGGAAAAAGAAAAGAAGGAAGATATGAAAAGCACAAGGAATGAGTTGCGGGAAAAGTTGTATGAAACCCCTCTTCAAGGTGTGTTCTTGCGACAGATAAAAGCTCAGTTGCAGATGTATATAGCCGCAACAGAGAATGATCTTGTCAGAGAGCAGTGTGAAACGATCCTTCGTATTATGGATAGCGTGACAAAGGAAAAAGAAGATGTCTTGTACTCAAAAGACAGTGTTCCCGATGATGGAGTACTTGACGCAATAGAGAGTATAAGTGAAAAGTATTAACGCATCAGTCTTCTTAGCTCGTCCGGAGAAGAAGAGTAGGTGAGTGCGCTTTTTATTGATACTTTGCCTTGCTTTACCAGATTGAGCAGGGCTTTGTTCATGCTTATCATTCCGTCTTCCGAAGATGTTTCTATAACGCGATCAATTTCGTGTATTCTGTTTTCGCGGATAAGGTTGGCTATGGCAGAGTTCATGATCATAATCTCGTAAGCGGGAACGATGCCTCCGTCAATTCCGGGAAGCAGTCTTTTAGAGATAACTCCACCCAAAGATGTTGAAAGCTGTGCTCTTATCTGTCCTTGCTGTTCCGGAGGAAAAGAGTCGATGATACGGTGTATTGTCTGACTTGCAGAGTTGGTGTGCAGTGTAGAGAAGACCAAGTGCCCGGTTTCCGCGGCGGTAATGGCCATGGTTATCGTTTCCTGGTCACGCATCTCACCAACCATAATCACGTCCGGGTCCTGACGAAAGGCTACTCTCAGAGCAGAAGAGAATGATTCCGCATCCTGTCCTATCTCTCTCTGGTCGATAAGTGATTTTTCATCTTCAAATATATACTCGATAGGATCCTCAATGGTGATTATGTGACAGAAGCGTGTCTTGTTGATCTGGTTTATCATCGCGGCAAGGGTTGTTGACTTACCATGTCCCGTGGGACCGGTAACAAGAACGAATCCTTGATTGGAATCACAGAAGCTGTAGGTTATTGCAGGCATCTCCAGAAACTCTATCGTTTTTATCTCTCTGGGGATAACGCGCATAGCAGTGGACACCTCTCCCATCTGCATAAATATGTTTACACGCAACCTTGCAACATCCTTGTAGCTGTAAGAGAAATCCACTTCGTAGTTTTGCAGAAACTTTTCTTTTTGCGTCCCGGTCATCATGGCCATAGCCATCTCTCTAGAGTCTTCGGAAGTAATCAATTCTTTTTCTTTTAAGGACTGCAGGCCGCCGTTTATTCTCAGTATAGGGTGGTGGCCGACGGAAAGGTGTATATCGGAAGCATTCTTTTTTATAGCGATACTTAATAAGTCGTCTAAAATTGCTTTATAGTCTTTCATTTTTTTGTAAATTGGTTTCTTTCATTATATTGTATAAGAAATAATCTTGCAAATTTGTAATATTGCTGAATTCTAGTATACTGAGCAACTAGTTATGAGAGGTTTAATTGTAATATTGATAGTGGCACTGCTTTCCATCCTTTTGGTGGGAGGTTTTTATTATTTCCAAGAAAAAGAGCCCAAAGAAGAAGAGCCCAAAGAAGAGGTGGTAGTGGAAGAAGAACCGGAGTTTGATGAGGAGTTTATTAAAAATGACACAGTCAGTGTTTACTGTCCTCTTTCTCTTGAGGATGGAGTATTTTCCACAGAAAACCTTTCTTTTTATTGTGAGGACGATAATTTGCCGGAGAAACCTTTTTCGCTTTCAGTGATAGACGTTGTTTTTTTCGATGAAAGTCATGCTGTTCTCGCCGTTTCTTCCGCAGTGGAAGATTTGCCGCAAAGATATGATCTTTTGGCCGTAAATAAAGAAGAGCAGTTTGCCGGCTATATGCTTGAAAAAGAGCCGCTCTCTTTGCAGTGGAGCGGTGATTTTTTAGAAGTCACCTTTAAAGAAAAAAAAGAAAAATACAGACTTATTGCAGACAGGTTCGAAGAGGTGGTGGATGAAAGCACTTTTTACGGAAGTGCGGAGCACGGTTTTTTTGTAAGAATTCCGGACAACTGGAAGGTGGAGAAGAGGGGTGATAGTTTTCTTTTTTACCACCCTCTTTCCATATACACTCACCCCATAACCATGAAAATAGAAAAAGAGGAAAAAGGAGAGTACTCTTTGCATGGAAACGGACGCTTTTACAACATATACATGTCCGCGAACAACCCTTACAGGGACGTGTATGAAATGATAAAAAACTCTTTAGCTGTGAACGAGATCCACGCTCTTCCCGATTACTCTTTTTTTGAGGATGACCTGAAAGACTACCTCAAGGTGGATACGGAAAAAGGAGTCTTGATATATTACAAGGAAGGAGAAGAAGTAGAGGAGTTTGAGATACTAAACATGATTGACAGAGAGAACTGGGGAGGAACTCCTGCCGGACTTTATGAGGTTCTTTCTAAAGAGGGGTTGCGCTTTTCTACCACAAGCGAAGTTTATATGCCTTTTTCCATCCGTTTTTACGGTAAATACCTTATTCACGGAGAGCCGTACTATCCTTCGGGACACCCTTACACGCATCCCGTTTCCGGGGGTTGTATCAGAGTAAAAAACGAAAGAATGGAACTGCTTTATGATCTACTTGAAGAAGAAACGCCTGTTTTGGTTTTGCCGAAAACGAATGGTGATTTTACCCCTAAAGAAGAAAGAGTTGCTCCGTTTCCGCACATTAGTGCAGATAGTTATCTTGTTGCCGATATTGATTCGGGGAAGGTGTTTGCGGAAAAGAACGCAAAAGAGGCAAAACCCATCGCCTCCATCACCAAGATTATGACCGGACTGGTTATCGCGGAGCACTTTTCCACAGAGCATCACATAAGGGTGCAAGAGTATATGCTTACCGGATACGGAGAAACTGCGGGAATATATGCAGGAAGGGTTTTTCGCCTAGTAGATCTCTTACCGCCCCTCTTGATTGAGTCTTCAAATAATGCGGCGAAAGTATTAGCCAGTTTTTTCGGAGAAGATGATACGGTGGAGCGGATGAATGAAAAAGCGGAGATGATAGGTATGACCGATACCGCATTTACCGACTCTAGCGGCATAGAAGATGGCAATATTTCTACGGCAAAGGACATATACTATCTCGCCTATTATCTGGCAAACTCCAGGGTTCCTTTTTTAAACATCTCCAGAAGAGTATGGACACCGGTAGTGAACTACTCCGTTTTTCCCAATCTTCAAAATAAAAATCTTTTTTATGCAGATCCTCAGTTTATAGGAGGAAAGAGCGGGTTTATAAACGTCTCTAAACATACGGGATTTTATCTTTTCAATATGAACCTGGGAGGAGAGGAAAGAAGGGTGGTGTTCATCCTTCTGGGATCTGATACCAAGGATAGTGTGGAGAGGGAAGTGAGAGAGTTGAGAGGTTGGCTGGAAAGCTCGTTTGACTAAACAGGCTTCTTCTTATATAATGAAGCATATTTTGGAAATATAAACCAAAAACAGAAGGAGGTGCACTTTGACAAATTATGAACCCTTGAAGCTCAAGAGCGGAAAGTATGAGGGTCAGTTTGTGGAAAGATTGATGTTCACGAACTACAATTATCTCGTTTATTTGTACAAAAAAATGGGCGAAGGTAGTTCTGAAAACCCGAATCGACTAGAGAAGCGAATAAAAGAGCTTCTCAAGAAAGGCGAAAACAGAAAAAGTGTTTTATTGTGCCCCCAATGCGGGGAGAAACATGTGCAGTACTTCTCCGTTCGCTATTCGCGAGCAGGTGGTGCGTCGATTGGCGCAGCTTATACTTCATGCGACACAAGGGAGTGCATGAAGGTTCTATCATCGACAACAAACGC
>CAZPZV010000004.1:29407-41308 GCA_964591185.1 uncultured Candidatus Saccharibacteria bacterium
ATAATAATGGGGAAGTAGTGGAACCCGATAACGGTGAAAATAATAATGATATGAGTGAGTTGGTTCAGTGTCTTCAGGAGAAGAACGTTGTTGTTTACGGCAGTTATACTTGCCCTGCCTGTTCGCAGTTAGTGGATGATTTTGGTGGCAGTGATGTTATAAAGCCCATCTATGTTGAGTGCACGGGAATAGCGGGAGAAGAAGAGGCAAACAGATGTGAGAATGAAATGCAGACAAGATATGTTCCGGAGATACAGATAGATGGTGAGCTTTATGAGGGAAGCAGGTCTCCTCAAGCACTGGCAGAAGAGATTAGTTGTGAAATATAAAGAAGCAGTAGTTGGTTTTTAAAAACTATGTATGAATTAATTATTATAGGCGGGGGTCCGGCAGGGATCGCTGCGGGAATATATGCCGCGCGTAAAAAGTTGAAAGCAGTGCTTTTAACCAAGGATTTTATCGGTCAAACGGGAAAAGCGGGGATTATTGAAAACTGGCCCGGAGAAAAAGAGATACTTGGCCCTGAGTTGATTTCTAAATTCGAAGACCACCTCAAGTCCTACGATATCGACATAAAAGAAGAAGAGGTAGTTAATGTAGAAAAAGGTTTTACGGTAAAAACAGACAAGGAAAGCTACTCTTCCCGTGCTGTTCTTGTTACCAGCGGAAGAAAACCGAGAGCTTTAAATGTGCCCGGTGAAGAAGAGTTTATCGGAAAGGGTGTGGTTTACTGCACTACTTGTGATGCACCTCTTTTTCAAGATAAAACAGTGGTTGTTGTTGGTGGAGGAAACTCCGGATTCGAGTCCGCTATTGAGCTTACCGACTATGCAAAAAAAGTTTATCTCTTTGAATCTTTCTCGGAAATAGTTGCTGATGAGTTTTTACAGGAAAAGGCGCAAAAGAAAGGAGTGGAGGTTTTTGTTAACCGGAAAGTGACAGCGGTAAGGGGAGAAAAGTTTTTAGAAGAGATTGACTACGAAGAGTCTGGGAAAAAAGATAGCCTGAAAATTGACGGTCTTTTCGTGCAGATAGGCTCGGTTCCCATAAGTAGTTTTTTGGGAGATCTGGTTGATTATAATGAAGGAGGGGATATAAAAATAGATGCGAGAAGTTTTGAGACGAAGACAGAAGGGCTTTTTGCCGCAGGTGATGTGACTGATATCAAATACAAACAGATAGTTATTGCCACAGGAGAAGGAGTAAAAGCAACTCTTTCCGCTTACGATTATTTAAAAAAGAAATGAAGAAAGTAGCCTTTTTGGTTTTAATACTATTAGCGTTTTTCTACATCTCTATTGGAGAAGATGATCTCACCGTGGCCGCCTGTCCC
This sequence comes from uncultured Candidatus Saccharibacteria bacterium, assembly GCA_964591185.1. GTDB lineage: Bacteria > Patescibacteriota > Minisyncoccia > Minisyncoccales > PWPS01 > T1SED10-78. The sequence goes on from CAZPZV010000004.1 coordinate 30,741, forward strand.
ACTTTCCACTATCTCTTGGATGATTTCGATAATTACGTGAAAACCAACTCCACAGCGGAAAGCATCTCTTTGTTTTTGAATGGAGAGGTGGATGCCTTTATCTCCGGAAGAGCTCTAAAGCCAAGTGAACCGGATATTCCTTTCGAGGTTATCGGCTCGGGTTACTCTTTTCTTTATCAGGTAGGAGGAGCTATACTGGAAAGAGAAATGAACCACTACCAGTTTTATACTGACCTGGAAGGTGTTTCCGAAGACTTTCCTTATATAGAAAAGATAGAAAAAGTTGAGGATGTTTACGAGTACATAGACAAGGGCATAGTTATCACCTCAGTGATAAATACAGACTACTCTAAAGGAGAGGTGGTCAGTGTGTTTCAGGATAACGGAGAGAGAGTTCGTCTTTCACGCACACCGGTGATGTACTCTTATGACTTACCGTAAACTCAGAAAAATAAACGAATATACTTTTGAGGTTGATGGAACCGCTGTTCCTGCTCGTATTTATACCACAGAAGAGATGATTCCTCGTGACAGGAGTATTGAGCAACTCATTGATGCTACCACCCTTCCCACTTTGTACAAGGGTGTTTTTGTTATGCCCGACATTCATGAAGGGTACGGAGTTCCCATTGGATGTGTGCTTGCTTCCCGCTTAAAAGAAGGGGGAATAATCTCTCCCGGAGCGATAGGTTTTGATATAAACTGCGGAGTACGTGTATTAAAAAGCGACCTTCAGGCAAAAGATGTTCATGTAAAAAAGCTTATAGAACAACTCTACAGAAGTGTACCTTCAGGATTAGGGAAGGGAAACAAGAAGTCTCTTTCAGAGGAAGATCTGCGTAACTTGGCAGAAGAGGGACCTTCTTTTTTGGTGAATAACGGCATTGGCAAAGAAGAAGATGTTCTTTTGTGTGAGTCCGAAGGAAAAATAGAAGGAGCTGATATAAAAAATGTAAGCTTGAGAGCGAGAAGTCGCGGACTGGATCAAGTAGGCACACTTGGATCAGGTAATCACTTTCTGGAGTTGCAAGAAGTGGAAGAGGTCTTTGACAGGGAGGTTTCCGAAATCTTTGGGATAAGAGAAGGACAGCTTTTAGTTATGATACACTCCGGATCGAGAGGTTTCGGGCACGAGATAGCTTCCGATTATATGAAAAAAGCAGGCAAAGGACTTTCCTATTTTAAGCTTAACAGTGAAGATGGCCAAAATTACTGGAGTGCTATGGCTTGTGCGGCAAACTTTGCTTGGTCTAACAGGCATACCATCGCTCACTCTGTAAGAAAGGTTGTTCCACAGATAACACCTCTTTATGATGTTGCGCACAATATCGCTAAAAAGGAGACACATGAAGGAGAGGAGTTGCTTGTACAGCGCAAGGGCGCGACAAGGTCTTTTTGGAAAAAACACAAAGAGATTCCCGAAAAATACCGCACTGCTGGTCAGCCGGTACTTATACCCGGATCCATGGGCACCAGTTCCTATATCATGGTTGGCAGTAGTAGTTCGGAAAAACTTTCTTTTGGTTCCACTTGTCACGGAGCGGGGAGGGAGATGAGCCGTTCCGAAGCGAAAAGAAGGTTTAATGTAAACAAAGTAAGAGAGGATCTTTCAAGCAAAGGAGTTTCTCTTTATTCTTCTTCTAATATCACTGAAGAAGCGCCAGGGGCGTACAAAGACGTAGATAAAGTAATCGAGGTGGTTTGCAGTGTGGGATTGTCGCAAAAGGTGGCCCGCCTTCGTCCACTGGCGGTAATGAAAGGATAGTTATGTTAATTGAAGAGTTGCAAAACAAAGGTGTTTTAAAGACAAAAAAGATTAAGGAAGCTCTTTTTTCCGTTGATCGGCGGGATTTTGTTTTTCCTGCTTGGAAAGATTACGCTTATGCTGATACCGCGCTTCCCACCATGGAAGGGCAGACCATCTCCCAGCCGTACACAGTGGTTTTCATGCTTGAAAAACTGTCTCCTTTATCCGGGGACGTGGTTATCGACATCGGCGCCGGTTCCGGATGGCAGACGGCTCTTTTGGCAAGTATTGTTGGCGAGAAGGGAAAGGTTTACGCTTACGAGATCAACCCTTCTCTGTTGCAGTTTGCGCAGAACAATTTAAAGAAGTATCCTCATCTACTGAAAAGAGTGGAGTGGAAGAGTGATGGAAAAACTTCTCCCGGGTGCAAGTTTAATCACCTTATCGCTGCTGCTTCCGTGGAAGGCGATGTTCCTTTGTTTTGGAGAGAAGATCTGCTTTCGGGAGGACGCTTGGTCTACCCTTCAAGGCAATCGATAATAGTGGAAAAGAAAGATGGTTACAAAGAAGAGTTTCCCGGATTTGTTTTTGTGCCGTTTAGATGATAGAGAATCTTTTCCATATCCCTTTGTCTGTTTTTTGAGTAAAGGAGAGTGACGGCAAAAAGATCCCCGTTGAAATTAAAGAGAGCGACAAAGGTTTGTTTTGCTTGTGGAAGATATCCTGTTTTTGATCCTAAAAAGTCGGAGTGAGAGTGAAAGTTGTTTACGTTTTTGAATTTAAGCCATACTCCCCGACTATCCGGTAACCAGAAGTTATCGTCTTTCGTTGTTTCCAGTATCCAAGGATGGTTTTGATACACATAGACAAGAAGTCTTGTCAGATCAAGAGCTGTGGATCGGTTCGAGGGATTTAGTCCGTGGGCGTCATAGAATATTGTATTGTGCATACCTATTTCTTCTGCCTTGCTATTCATTAGCCTTAAAAACTCTCCTTCTTCAAGAAAGAACGTCAGTGCTTCGGAGGCGTCGTTGGTTGATTGTATGAGACTCGCTTTAAGTAGATTTTGTGCGCTTACATTTAACCCTAAGAAAAGTGAAGGACTGTGTCCGTAGGGCTCGAGCATTCTTGCACTGAGAGTTACTCTTTCTTGTGGATCAATGTTTTCCAGAGCAACTGCACTACTCATCATCTTTGTTATAGAAGCGATGGGATACTGCTTTTTTGTATTTTTGTGTGCCACAACCCTTCCCTGGGAAAGGTTTGTTACAAGATATGATTCTGCGGAGAGGTCTCTTTGTATATAGAGTTCAAAAAGCACTCCTCTGAGACGGTTGATCTCTTCTCTTAAAGCGTTTATTTCCGCATCTGCCGTAAGGGGAAGTATTAGTAGAAATATTAAAAGTATGTAGCGCATAGAACTATCTTAACACAAATGTGCTATAATAAGTACATGTCACTTTCTGTAGGAATCGTCGGCTTTCCCAATGTGGGAAAGTCTACGCTTTTTAAAACACTAACCCAGAAGCAAGTTGATTGCGCCAATTACGCATTTTGTACCATCGACCCCAATGTCGGTGTTGTTTTTGTTCCTGATAAAAGAGTGGAGAAGCTTTCAGCACTCTTTAATCCGCAAAAGATTACCTACTCTTCCATTGAGTTTATCGATATCGCCGGACTGGTAGAAGGTGCCAGCAAGGGAGAAGGATTGGGAAACAGGTTTTTGGCACACGTGAGAGAGACGGACATCATTATCTATCTTTTACGTGCCTTCGAGGACAGCAGTGTGATGAGTGTGCACAAAGAAGTGGATCCGCTAAAGGAAAGCGAACTGCTTGATATAGAATTCATCTTAAAAGACTTGGAGACGGTGGAGAAGAGGTTGAAAGCGATAAAGGAACCTGTTTTTGAAGTGAAAACCCTGCAAAAAGCAAAGTCACTACTGGAGAGAAACGAAATACTTTCTATGCAAGACTTGGATGAAGAAGAAAAGAAGATTTTAAACTCTTACGGACTGCTTACCATGAAGCCGAGACTGTATCTTTTGAATGGTGAAGCAGAGTTTCCGCGAGAACCTTTTGTTTCCATGAATGTTATTGAAGAGCATGAGTCTGCAGGGCTTACACCGCAAGAGAGAGTTGATCTTGGCCTTAAAAGAGAAAGCAAAACAGATGAACTGATCAGAAAGTGTTACGGGATGCTTGACTTGATTACCTTTTTTACCGCCGGACAGAGCGAGGTGAGAGCTTGGAAGATAAGGAAAGGATTCAAGGCTCCGCAAGCCGGGGGAGTGATACACACCGATTTCGAGAAGAAGTTTATCAAAGCGGAAGTAATAAACTGGGAAGAGTTAATCTCTCAAGGAGGAGTTTTTCAAGCAAAAAAGAACGGTGTTATGCGTCTTGAGGGAAAGGATTATGTTGTGCGTGACGGAGATGTTATAGAAATAAAACACGGATAAATTATGTATACAATCTATTTTATTATTGCCCTACTTGCGCTACTTGTTCTCTCCCCGATTATTCTCGGTTTTGTGCTTCTTTATCTGGGAACTGCCGGATTTACCACTCTGGGATTTTCTCCAGTTGCTGCTCTTCTCGTTCTTTTAATTATGCTTATCGGGTCTTTTGTCAACATCCCCATATCCAAGAAAAAAATGGTAAAGGTGAGAGAGTCTTCTTTTTTGGGTATGTTTGGTCGTTATGTTTGGAGGGCACAAGGACTCTCTATTAATCTTGGAGGAGCAGTAATCCCTCTTTTTATCGCCGCTTATCTTCTTTCTTACATCCCTGTTTATCCCGTTTTCTGGTCTGTTCTGGTAGTGGCTTTTGTCGCTTTTCTTTCTTCACGTTTTGTGCCCGGAGTGGGTGTGGTTGCTCCGGCAGTGCTTCCGGTTGTTTTTGCCGCTCTTTTCGCGTTGCTTTTGTCTCCGGAATATGCCGCGGAAACAGCCTTTGTTTCCGGTGTGCTGGGCGTTTTGCTGGGAGCTGATGTTTTGCGCCTTCCTTCGATCATGAGGAGAACGGGAGGAGTTCTCTGCATAGGAGGAGCGGGAGTTTTTGATGGTATATTTATTGTCGGAATAGTTTCGGCAATTCTTGCCGGCATTTGACTTTAAAGGCGCTTAAAATTAAAGTTATACATAATGATTAAATCAATAGTTGCCATAAGCAAAGAAGAAAACTCTCTTCAGGCCGGAAAAGATGCCGCAGAGGAAGCAGTTGATCTTCTTGGGTCTCCTGCTGATCTTTTTCTTGTTTTTGCTTCTTCTTTTCATGACCAGGAAAAAGTTCTTCAAGGAGTAAACCGTTTTGCAGGAAAAGGAGTTGTTGTTGGTTGCAGTAGCGCGGGAGAGATAGTTAGCGTTGAGGAGAAGATCTATAAAGGGGCTGTGGCGGTGATGGCAGTGCACATGGAAGGAGTAAAAGTTTTTACAGAGAAAGTGGACGGAGTGAATAAGGACTCTTACTCTGCAGGAAAAAAACTGGCGCAGAAGATAGCAAAAAAGAAACCTTCTCTGCTTATGCTTTTTAGCGATGGCTTTACAGAGAACGGTGCGGCTCTGGTCAAGGGAGTGCAAGATGTTTGCGGCAAGGAGTTTCCCATTATCGGAGGATCTGCGGGAGATGATTTTAATTTCAAGAAAACCTATCAGTACTACAGAGGAAAAGTGTTTTCCGGTTCGGTTGTAGGTGTGGCTTTTCAAGGGGATTTCTCTTTTGGTATGAGCGCAAAGCACGGATGGGAGCCGGTGAGCTTGCCTATGACGGTGACTAAATCGGAGGGTCCATTGATAAAAGAGATAGACGGGAAGCCGGCCTTTTCTTTGTACGAGGAGTATTTTCAGCAGCACTCTGAGGAGATGGCACAAGGAATACTGGCAAAGACTATATATACTTATCCTTTGGGCATGGTCACGGAAAAAGGGTTCCTTTTGCGTGAACTTTTAATGACCAGTGAAAAGGGAGAGATCACCCTTATGGCCGATATTCCCGAAGGATCCAAGGTACGTTTGATGATCGGCAACCGTAACAATATTATCTCCGCCGCAAAGACTGCCGCAAAGGAAGCGGTGCGGTCTATGCAACCGAAAGCGGTGATTATGTTTAACTGTATCGGCAGGAGTAAGATACTCGGTCTTGATCGGGAAAAAGAACTGGAAGCGGTACGTGAAGTGGTGGGAAAGAAAACACCTATCATCGGTTTTTATACCTATGGAGAAATTGGTCCTTTCGAGAAAAGGGATGATCACTCTGTTTTCCACAATGAAACCATTAACCTGCTTGCACTTGGCGATTAAATTATGAAAAAAGAATTGGAACGTATTATAAAAATGTTGGTGAAGCGTGATTTTGAGTTGATGAAAGAACGGGAAACGAGAGAAGAGGAAGTTGTAGGACTGGAGAATATAAAAAGAAAGTTTGAGATGCAAAACAGAGAGTTAAACAAAGTAAACCGTCTCATGATTGGGAGAGAGAGGCGCATGATTGAGTTGAAAAAAGAACTGCAAGAAGCACAAAAAGAAAACGAAAGATTAAGAGCAAAACTAGATGAAAATTCTTAAAGACCTTACTCCCGATGTACGTCGTCTCTATGACCTTAAGGAGGTGCTTTTTGATAAAAAGTGGGCGGAAAGTGTCCCTGATTTTGATGCTTACTACATGTATCGCGGAGTAAAAGAAAAAGAAAATCTACGTTATGATATAACCGTTATTCCTTTTCGTATGTTTGGAGAAGAGTTTCCTAAGACCAAGGGTCACTACCATCCGGGAGATTACGGTGAAGTTTATATCGTTCTAGAGGGAAAAGCTATTTATCTAATGCAAGCAGTCTCTGACGCTTACGCTGTTTATGCAGAGAAAGGGGATGTTGTTATTATTCCTTCGGGATATGGGCATATTACCATTAATCCGGGAGAAGAAGATCTGATGATGGCCAACTGGGTTAGTCCTCACTTCTCTTCAGACTATGATCCTATACTGGAAAAAGGCGGAGGTTGTTACTTTTTTACAGAGAAAGGATGGGTGAAAAATGATAACTATGAACAGATAAAAGAACTTCGTTTTGAGGATCCGCAGAAAGATATTCCAGATGATTTAAGCTTTCTTTCTTGCAAGGGTTCAAAATAGGACTGTTCAAGCCATTGAACATAGTTCACAGTTGTTTAATCTCTTAGGACTTCTCGATCTTAAAATTCTCACACTTTAGACAAAAGCAGTAGCCTACAATCGGACGTTGCAACTTTTTTGGTTTGACAAAGGAAGTATTTGTAGTATACTTACCTTTGTAGCGTAGAAATGGAGTCGGGTTTCTTGCTTTTTATTAAAACTTTATATCTTATACGTAGATGGAAGGTACAATCAAAACACTCAATACGAGAGGATTCGGATTTATCGCAAGAGAGGGAGAGGAAGATCTTTTCTTTCACTCCAATGATCTTGTCGATGTAAGATTCGATGATCTCAAAGAGGGAGACAAAGTTACTTTCGAGGTTGGTTCTTCAAACAAAGGACCTAAGGCTTCAGAAGTATCCAAGGCTTAATCCTCTTGAAAAAGATAAACCCTCGAAAGAGGGTTTTCTTTATTTATGGCAAAAAAATTTATAAAAGGAACTTTAAGTGTTACTGCTTCCGGTTACGGATATGTGAGCAGTGAAGAAACAGAGGAGGATATAAAAATAGATTCTCCTTCTTTGAATACCGCTTTTCATAAAGATGAAGTGGAGGTTTTACTTTATCCGCAAAAAAAGGGAGAGAAGTTGCAAGGAGAGGTGGTGAAGGTGCTGAAAAGAAGCAAGACGAGGTTTGTGGGAACCATAGAAAGAAAGAAGGGACAGAAGTACTCTTTCCTTATACCCGATGATGAACGCATGTACATGGATATATTCATTCCCGATGACAAGGCAAAGAACGGCAGCAAGGCGTTTGTAGAGATAGTTAACTGGGAGAGCAGAAAAAAGAATCCCCAGGGAAAGATCTTAAAAGTTATCGGTAAAAAAGGTGATAATGACGCAGAGATAAACTCCATTGTTCTAGAGAAAGGGCTCAGCGTGGAATTTCCAGAGAAGGTGGAAAATGAAGCACAGAAGATAAAATATGTTCCCGATAATAATAGAAAAGACTTCCGAGATGTTGTTACTTTCACCATAGACCCCAAAGATGCCAAGGATTTTGATGATGCTATATCCGTACGTGAACTGAAAGGGGGTGATTACGAGGTAGGGGTGCACATTGCCGATGTCTCTCACTACGTAAAAGAAGACACCGCTCTTGATGAAGAAGCTCGCAAGAGAGCGTTTAGTATATATCTTGTCGATCGCACCATTCCCATGCTTCCCGAAGTTCTCTCCAACAACATCTGCAGCCTTATGCCCAACGAAGACAGGCTTGCCTTTTCCGCGGTTTTCGTAATTAACAGAAAGGGAAAGGTGAAGGAAAGATGGTTTGGTGAAACGACAATTTGTTCTGATGAACGCTTTACCTACAAGGAAGCGCAAAAAATACTTAATGAGAAAAAGGGGAAGTTTTACAAGGAGATCTCTTTTCTTGCAGATGTTGCAGAGTCCTTAAAAGAAGAAAGAAAAGAAAGAGGAGCGGTTGATTTTGATGACAGTGAGGTGCAGTTTGAGCTTGATCATGACGGCATTCCTCTTTTCATTTACAAAAAAGAAAAGCTTTTTACACACTCTCTGGTAGAAGAGTTTATGATACTGGCAAACAGGGAGGTTGCTTCTCGTTTCGGTGAGCTTTACCGTGTGCACGAGACACCAAAAAAGAGCTCCATAGAAGGACTGGTTTCCTTTCTTTCTAAGATAGGGTACTCCATAAAGGTGGAGGGGAACAATATAACTTCCAATGAGTTAAACGATCTTTTTGCTCGACTAAAAGGGAAGAAAGAAGAGTTCTTGGTTAAGTCTGTAGTTTTACAGTCAATGTCCAAAGCGGTTTACTCTACAAAAAACAAGAAGCACTTTGGTCTTGCTTTAGACAAGTATACTCACTTTACTTCTCCCATAAGAAGATATGCCGATCTTCTGGTACATCGTATAGTAAAAGAGAAGCTGCAGGGAAAGAAGATAAAAAAAGACCACTCTAGGGTGGCTGAAGAAATATCCCTTCGTGAACTGGATGTTCTTTCTGCAGAACGCGACTCTGTGTCCTACAAACAAGTACAGTACATGATGGAGAAAGTGGGAGAGCAGTTTGAAGCGATAATCTCGGGAATTACTCGCTTTGGTGTGTTTGTACGTGTTTCCGACACTTTTGCCGAGGGATTGGTTTCTATAAGGGATATGGAGGATGATTACTATGTTCTTGATGAGGAAACCTATTCACTTATAGGCACAAGGAAAAACAAGCGTTACTCTCTTGGGGATACGGTTAAAGTAAAGCTTGTCGGGGGGAGTATTGAGACAAGAAGGCTGGAGTTTGTTTTTGTTTAATAAAAAGACCGCTTCCCGAGAAGCGGCCTTTTTGTTAGTTTTCTTTGCTTAACATTTCCATGTTAGCTTTCATCTCTTTCTTGAACTCTTCTACAACTCTTTCCAGCATTTCATCATATCCATCTATTTTCGAGCGCAGAAAAGAATTAAACTCTTCTACATCTCCTCTCTCTCTTACATTGTCGAACTCTTCTTTGTCTTCATCGGAGAGACGTTCAAGTATCTCTACATTAATGCGTTTTGTAAGGGAAATAGTCATAGCTTCCAAGATTTTTTGTTGCTCTTTTTCCGGAAGTGTATCCAGCCCCAGTTCTTCTAATATTTTTTGTATGTCCATAATTTAATTTTTATTTATTTTTATTTATAATAATGGAATCCAGTGCGTCATTTATCACTTTTCTTCCATAATTAGGATCTGATTCCGCCAAAGCAATCCCTTCCCTTAACTTATCTCTGCTTTCCTCTTCAAGAGGGATGTCTTCACTTTCGAGCCACTCGAAAAGTTCTTCTTCTGAAACATTTCCTTCTACAAGGGAGTCTATAATAGGAGTGTTTGTCTTTAATTCTTCAGCTACCTCAAACTTTTCATTAAAACTTTGCAAGAAGGAGTTTCTTGCTTCATGGATTTCCTCAACTCCCATATCAGCAACTTCTTCTCCTATCTCTTCCGTTGTGCTGGAGAAGATCTCGATTATCGCATTACTTATACCAGCCTTACTTGTCTGCTGAAGAATGAAGTTAAAACGGGTACCCCTAAAGCCGTCTATACTTTCTTTCATTCTTTCCATCAGTTTTTCTTTTTCTGTATCAGTCAAAGAAACACCTTTTTCTTGCTCTGCCCAACTAAAGACATCTTCGGGGTACACCTCTCCTTCAATTAAGGCTTCTACCAGAGAAGCGTTTTGGCTATAATTTTCTCCTATATTGTATTTCTCGTCCAGGTTTTGCAACAAGTTCATTCTTTCCTTATAAGCTACATCTTTCTCTTTCAAAGATGTTTCTGTTACTCCTTCTTTGGTTGCGGGAGAATCAACTTCTTCTTCAGGAGAGATTGAATCCACCTCTTGTAATGAAGGTCTTTCTTCCTCTGGAATGCCTGAGAGTATTTCTTTTACCTTATCCGTGGTCAGTCTTTCGTTTGGGTTTTCACGAACCCACTCTCTTATCTTTTCGTTTGCATTTTCTATATTCTCTAGATCTGCTTCACCCAATTGCTCAGCGCTGTAGGCAACCGACTCCATAAACTTTTCGTCATTTAGTGCTGACGAAAGATTTATCTCATCTCCGGGATGTATGGTATCTATATTGTCTTTTATTCCGAACCCTGAAGGATTCTGTGCCACTTTTTCTTTTATTGAATCGATGATGTAGGTTTTTTCT
>CAZPZV010000005.1:0-13329 GCA_964591185.1 uncultured Candidatus Saccharibacteria bacterium
TTCTTTACAGAGACAGTATTTATAATATAATGGTAAAGATGAAGAAAAAAGAAGAGACAGATATTCAAGAGATTATAAACCACTACTTCTTTACCAAAGGATATACCTTGGATGACATAAAAGAGAGTGCGAAGAAGAAAAAGATAATATACTCTCGTCATACACGTCCGGCAAAAGAACTACTGGAACTTGCGGGAACAGTGCATAAAGCAAAGAAAGCGATTGACAAGGTTTCTGCTTGGGCCAACTCCCGTGGGCTTGATTATGCCATAGAGACGGTCTTTAAAAAGTGGCCGGAAATTGATAAGTTAAAAGTAAAAGAGAAGGTGAAAAAACCATATTACTGCGGAAACCTGATGATTAAATCAAAAACAAAGGACAAGTGGTATGTAATAGACAAAGACGGCGAGTGGCTCGAGTTCGCTGGAAAAGAAGATGAAATAGAGTGGAGACTAGAAGAATAACTTAATTATTTTATGAAAACAGTATTTGTGGGAACACCGCGATTTGCGGATATCGCTTTAAAAAGACTAATAAGGAACGGAGAAACTCCGTCTTTTGTTGTAACCGTAACAGATAAAAAAGCGGGAAGAGGGCAACAGTTATCACCTTCACCTGTAAAGGAAACCGCTACAGAAAAAGGAATAAGAGTCGTGGAGGTGGAAGATAAAGACACATTTCACAATATTATAAAAGAGGAAAAACCGGACATAGTAATCATTGCTGCTTTCGGTATAATTATTCCTCAAGAAACCTTAGACTTAACCACTTTCCTAAACATACACCCCTCTCTGCTTCCCAAGTACAGAGGACCCTCCCCTATTCAGAGCACCATAATTGATGGGGTGGAAAACACGGGAGTAACTATTATAGAAATGGATGGAAAGATCGATCACGGTCCGATTGTTGCCAAGTCAAAAGTTAAACTCAAAGAAGATGTCACCTACCTGGAGGCGGAAGAACTTCTTGCTGATGAAGGTGCAAACCTGGTTTTTTCTGTCATTCAAGGAGAGATAAAGGGAGAACCACAAGATGATTCAGAAGCCACTTACACGCCAAAGATAAGCAAGGAAGATGGTAATATAGACTGGAAAGAGTCCGCTGAAGTAATTGAAAGAAAAGTAAGAGCGCTAAATCCTTGGCCGGGAACTTTTACTTATTCCGACAAAGGAAAGATAAAGATACTTGAAGGAGGAGTACAAGAGCAAACAAGCGATGGTCCTTTTGGAGAAATAGGAAAAACATATCTTGCAACAAACAATCATATTGCCGTACAAACAGGAAAAGACTTTTTTATCATCAAAAAGCTGCAACTGGAAGGCAAACAACCGGTTACCGCAAAAGAGTTTCTTAACGGAAACATCCAGTTTTTTGGATGTATACTAAAATCCTCTTAAATATTCTCTGAAATCCTTTCCTATATCCTCCCTATTAATAGCAAACTCCACTGAGGTTTGCAGGTAGCTTAACGGGTCCCCGGTAGTATGCCACTTTCCTTCTATAGGCTGAGCAATAACCTTCTCTCCCCTTTTAATCATATCGTTTAATATATCAGCAACCCAAAGCTCATCATCCTTTCCTGTTTTAGATTTCATTGCTTGTTCAATCAAGCGTTGCGAAAATATAAATCTACCAAACTGTGCCATGTTTGAGGGAGCTTCTTTAATAGGAAGTTTTTCATGAACACCTTTTACCTCTCTTCCTTCTCCGTACTCTACCGTGCCGTAACGGTGAACGTCTTTATCTGGAACTTCCTGCACTCCGAGTACTGCGGAAGGATTTTCCTTATTGTAAACGTCTATTAACTGCTTGGTCACAGGGGTTTTAGAAATAGTTAAATCGTCACCGAACATATAAACAAAAGACTCGTTCTCTCCTATAAGAGGAGCAACACAGCGCAAAGGTGTAGCATTCCCATAAGGATGATCACTATTTTGTCTTACATAAATAAAATTTGCCATCTTCGGGATTTCTTTTATCTTCATTAATCTTTCTTTTTTCCCTGTTTTTTCCAGCTCGTTTTCCAATAGCGGATGTGAGTCGAAATAATCCTCAAGTGTTCCTTGTCCTGTTCGAGTGACAATAATTATATCTTTTATTCCCGACTTAACAGCCTCCTCTACTAGGTAATGTATTATAGGTTTATCTACTATAGGAAGCATCTCCTTGGGTTGATTTTTTGTTGCCGGAAGAAATCTTGTCCCGTATCCGGCGGCTGCTATAACTGCTTTTGTTATCATTTTTTTAAACTATTAATTTTTTAATTGACCTTTATAAAAGCAAACATCCTTTCTGACCCTCCGTCTCTCCTGTAGGAGAAACAGTTATCAGAGCAGTAGGTACACTCATCACTTATCTCTATGTTTTTCACACCTCCTTTTTGAAGATCCTCTCTTGCTACCGCTTTAAGATCAACAAATATTTTTCCGTTTCTTTTTTCTGTAAATCTTGGAAACTTTTCTGCTACATCCCCTTTTACTTCAAAGTGACACTTTCCTATTCCCGGACCAATGTATGCGGATATGGCTTCATCAGAAAGTTCTTTCATCTTAAAAAGCGTACTTCCTATAATCCCTGAACACAACCCTCTCCATCCGGCATGTGCCAGGGCAACCACTCCCCCACTCTCGTTCCATAAAAAAACGGGCAGGCAGTCCGCTACAGCAACAGACAAGTAGAGGTCTCTTTCTTTTGTTACAAGAGCATCCTTGCCCTTTATCTTCTCTCCTATATGAGAAAAATCAACAATCTCAGCTTCTCCTCCGTGTACTTGCTCTGCGTAAACAACACTGCTTATACCGTTTTCATCGATAAACTTCTTTATATCTTTATTTGCGGAAAAAAGAATCTTTACCATATGAAAAGAGGTGTTATATAAGCTTCGATAAGGGCGGCTAAAAACAAGAGAGGCAAAACCACCTTTAAATAAACAACAACCGCTTCTTTTATCTTAATCTCTTTCTTAAAGAAAAGACTCCACGCCAAAAAGAAACCGTAAGCGGCAGCGATCATTGCTGCCGGGATCTCCAATATGCCGTGTGGAACAATACCTAAAAGAAGGGTTTCCACTCCTTTCGTTTTGATTACAAAATAACTTACAACGCCTAAAAGATAACCGTTGGCAAAAACAAAAAGAAGAGGGACTATGCCCAGGATGATACCAAGTAACATAATCACAAAACTAATTAAAGTATTTCTCAGAAATATGGTTAAAAACAACTGAAAACTACTCAGTTCGGAGATAAAAGAGAACTCTTCTGAAATTGCCGATATTATTTCTTGCCTTGTTACAGAGTCCACTAGGGAGATGTGTGTATATCCCAGAAGAGAAGAAAGAAAGAAAAAACAAGTAGAGAAAACGAATAGATAGATTATCTCTTTCTTCATTCCAATGTTTTTAATGCTTTTATATCCTCGTTCTTAATCTTTTCTAGCTCACTACTCCCCTTTTCCAGGTCTATAATCTTTCCGATAAACTGACCTGAGGAAAAGTTAGGAAGAAGAACATAGTCAGCTCCCTTTTTGTAAAGCTCTATGGCATCATCTTCAAACTCCGCACGCAAAATAATGCTTACCCCTTGACTCTTTAACGCCTTCAGTGCGAAAAGATTATCCTCTATATTAGGACTGGTAGAGATAACTGTTTTTGTTTGAGAGAGATTTATATGCTCAAAAAGATACGGATCAGTAATATCGGCAAAGAGAGCAGTAACACCCTTTTTCTTTAAATTTTCCACGGTTACGGGATCAAAATCAACAACAAGAACCTTTTCTTGAGGCAAGCAAGAAAGAACACCTTTACCGGTACGGTGTCCTCCGATAAGAATTATCTGTTTCGAATCTTTACTTTCCACTATTTCTTCCTCGCCTAGCTCTTCCTTTCTTATACTCGGAAGATATGGAGAGATGTAGTTAAATATTCTGTCTCCGTGAAGAATGAGGTATGTGGAAAGAGTTATGGTTACCACTCCTACCGAAGCGATAATAGCAAACACATTATTGGTAATGTGTCCCAGTGTGAGCCCCATGGTTGCTAAAATCAGACTAAACTCAGAGATTTGCGCTACAGTTAGTCCGGTAAGAAAAGAGGTCCTTTTTCTGTACTTCATTATACTCATAATAATGAAAACTATAAACGGATTTCCTATCAAAACAAAGAAAGAAAACACTAGTATGGGCACTATTAGTCCCGAGATGTCGGAAACAATCATCAAGGATCCAAGCATGGCAAAAAAAGCAAGAATAAAAAAGTCACGCAAAGGACGTATTCTGCTAGCAATATGGTGTTTTTGAGAAGAGTTGGCCAGAGCAATACCACCAAGGAATCCGGCAAGCTCAATGGAGAATCCTATGCTTTCCATTCCTGCAGCAAGAAGGAACACCCAAGCAAGAGTAAAGAGAAATATCAACTCGTAAGACTTAGATATCTTGTCAAAAAGAAAAGGAAGAATTCTTCTTCCCAGATAAAGCATAACAGCAAACAGTGCCATGCCCTGTAAAACAATATAGAGAACAGGAAAGAAGGATACTCCGTCGCCCGCTTGCACTCCGGTAAGAAGCACGAGGATAATAACCACAACAAAATCTTGTACCAAAAGAAGCCCCACGGATATTCTTCCGTAGAGACTGTTGATAGCGTTCTTATCTGAGAGAAGCTTGACGATTATAACCGTACTGGAGAAAGTAAGAGCTATGGCCAAATAAGCCGAGTGTATGGCAGTGAATCCAAGAAGAAAAGAGGCGATAAGATATCCGAAAACAAAAGTAAAAACAACCTGTCCCAGACCAATGGCAACTGAAACTTTACCTACCTTTTTTAATGCAGTATACTCCATTTCTAAGCCAACAAGAAAAAGCAACAGTGTCACTCCTATAGAAGAGAAAAAGCGTATGCTTTCCTGGTCGTCTAAGTTAAGAAGACCAAAGTAACCGATTATTGCTCCGGTAAAAAGATAAGCGAGAATGAGTGGTTGCCTCAACGCTTTTGCCACTATGCCCAGCACAGCGGCTATTCCGAATATTATAGCTACTTCTGTCATTTATTTAGATAAACAGTACGAGTTGGGAAAGCCATGGAGATACCTTCTTTCTCAAACTCTCTTTTTATTTTAAATAAAATACTTTGCTGTACGTCCATATATTCTACAAAATCAGAAGATTTAACGTAATAAACAACATCAAAGTTCAGTGCAGAATCATCAAATCTGCTAAAATGTACACGATCGAAATCAGCAAGCTCCTCTTCTTTAACTATCTCCTCCACCATGCCAGGTATCTTTTCCAACTTTTCACTAGGAGTGTCGTAAGTCACTCCGAAACTAAACCCGCCTCTTCTTGATTGTACCTTCTTAAAGTTGTGTATCTGTACAGATGTCAGCTCACGATTAGATATAACTATCTCTTCTCCCTGCAAGGCACGTAAACGGGTTGTTTTGATGCCGATCTTCTCTACCGTTCCCATTTTATCCCCCACCATAATAAAGTCTCCTTCGACAAAAGGCTTATCAAAAAAGATAGCAAAACTACTAAAAAGATCACCAAGAATATTTTGCAAGGCAAAGCCTATGGCAATACCACCAACACCTAAGCCGGCAATAAGGGCGGTTATATTCACTCCCATAGTAGAAAGGAATATTAAACCGACAAAAAGCCAAAGCATGGCCTTGACCACCCTTACTATTATTCCCATGGAAGCCCTTTCTCTTTCTTCTCTTTGCAAGATATACTTTTCAGCAACAAAGTCGGTAATCTGTTGCAAAGAAACAACCAGACGAATAGCAATCCAAGCACCTAGCGCAACAAATATAATTTTATTCAGCAATTCCGGAACGGTTAAGGCTTGCAGGGCGATATAAAAAGAAAGGAATACATAAAAAGCAGGCTTTATCCTGTTCACTATACCCACTATCAACTCTCCTTTTTCTTTTCCTTCAGCAAGTTTTGCCGCTTTTATTAAAACAACACGTTTAAAGACAAAAAAGACAAAGGCAAAAACAAGAAAAACCGCCAGAAAAGAGGCGTATTGCATTAGTGTGTTTCCAAAATATTCCAGTTTCGATAACTCTATTAGTTCGTTAATATTCATGTTTTTATTGTATTAATTTGTTTATAGATATTAGCAAAGTTTTTGAAAAAATGAAACAGGGCGTAACACTGTTACGCCCTTAAAAATATATCCCCATGAGTATCAAGGACTCATGGTCTTTTTGATTTAAATCATGCCAGAGAAACCACTCACCAAGGTCAGTGACTTCTCCTTCTTCAATTATCTGTATTGATTTTATTCGTTTTTCTCCGGCATTATGCTCAAATATAAGCCCTAGTCCCAAGTTATATTCTGTAAAACCGATCAGTCGCATGGGACGCCCGTCAAATCCATGATAGATTCGAGACCATCCTAATATTTTAGATAATCTCTCATTAATCTCCACGGCTTGATCAAGCCATACTTCCCGGATTTTCTCTACTTTATACCCCATTCTTTCCTTAAATCTTTTTTCATTTTCCGGCAACATGACGCACCTCCTTCCTTGTTTCTTTTGTAATTTTCAGGACTTCTTCATAATTTGCGTTACCATTCTTGGTAACTTTTAAAGCAAATTCTTGAAGATCCTCTTCAGTTGCCTCTGACCATAATTTATCGATCAGAACAGCTTCTTGCTCTACTTGTTCTTCTGTCATTCTTCCAAATAAAGCCAATTCGAAAACTCTTAACATCTCTTTATACAAGTCCATTTCCTTCCCCTCTCTTATATTTTAAAATGTACGTCCACTCCTTTCCTATACTATAACATTTTTGCCCTAAAATGAAAAGTCGGGCGCATCGTAAAGACTACGCCCGTTGGGATATCAGAGGTATGTTTTTAATACCTCTCTATCCTGGTTATAGATGTCATCGGGCATAGGATTACTCCCAAAAAATGCCCTTTTGAGATTATGGTACTTAATTAACTCTCTCTCGAAAGATGATCTTCTCCTTTCGAAAAACCACCTTATCACCTCATCACTTTTTGTGGTGAATTGTACTTTAGTAATGTCTTCATGCATTACCAATAAAAGGTTTATTCCTCCCTTGTAAAGCTTGAATCCAATTACTCGCGGAGGATTGCCGTTAATATCATACGGCACTCCGTTCCATCCCAAAATCCTGGCCAGGTTTTCGTCCATGGAAACATGTAATTCTTCCTCTAGGATTCTTTCTCTAACATCCTTTCTTGCGACACTTTTGTTCATAGCGAACCTCCCTTTTGATTTAGATTGTCAAATGAACTTCCTCCAATTTCCCTTTCTTATATCACAATTACTCTTACTTATCAACTCTTCTTTTTATCTCTTCTATTATCTTTAACCAGTAGTCTCCGTGAGGAACATAGTTTTCTGTATTAAGGTCTTTTTCAATAAGGTGAAGAGGAAAGAGTCCTATCTCCTCCACTTCTTCTTTTTGTATTTTTAGTTTTTCAAGACCACCTTCATACCTAAGAAGATAGATATAATTAAACTCGTTGTTTATAAATCCGTTATAAACATTACTTGAAGTTTTCATTGCATAATACTGTAGATCATCTTTATCTATATCCATCCCGATTTCTTCACGTACTTCTCTTACCGCGGAACTAATCGGCTCTTCTCCACTATCAACATGACCCGCAGCTGCAGCATCCCACATGGAAGGATACAGAAAGCTGTTTCTAGACCTTTTCTGCAACAGTATCTCTTTTTCTGAGTTATACACCCAAACATGTACGGAACGGTGCCAGAGGCCCTTTTTGTGCGCCTCCGTAACTGTTTCTTCTTCGCTTGTAAGATTGTTTTCTTTGTCGCAAATGTTTATCAAGTTCATTCTTTAATGTTTATACAGTCTTTTAATTTAAACTCTCCCACTCTCTCCCTTAATAGTGAATAAAGATAAGCGCCGCAAGAAAGCTCTTCCCCTACATCCCTTGCCAGTGAACGGATATAAACTCCGGGTCCCGTTATTACACGAATCTTTAAAAAGGGATGTTCGTAAGAAAGAAGGTCTATACTTTCAATGAAAACCTTTCTTTTACTTAGTTGCGGAAGATCGCCTTTACGCGCCATTTTGTAAGCCTCTCTTCCTTCTACCTTAACTGCGGAAAAAAGAGGTGGCATCTGCTCTATCTCCCCTATCATGGAAAAAAGAACTTTTTCTATCTCCTCTCTTTTTGGCACCTTGGAAGAAACCTTTTCCTTTTCCCCTTCTTTGTCATCGGTGATACTCTTCTCCCCCAACTTTATCTCTGCCAAGTACTGCTTTTCTTTTAACTTCTCACTGAAAAGGTTCTTTGTTCCTTTATTGCAAGCAACGACAAGCACTCCTTCGGCCAGAGGATCGAGTGTTCCTCCGTGACCCCACTTCTTTATTCCGGTAGCCCTCTTTATCTCATTGAGAAACTTGCGAGAGGTTACCCCCTTTGGTTTGTAAAAAGCGAAAACGTCTTTCATAGAATCTCTTTTTGAAGAGTTTTAAATCCTTGGAGAAGAAGTTCCTTCTGGTGTGGATTATGTATGGCTGCCGCAGGATGGAGCAAGGGTATTATTTTTAAATCATCTACAGAAAATACTTTGCCGTGCATCTGGGTTATGGGAAGCAGTTCTTTTTCCAGTCCAAACTTGTTCATAATATATATCGCCGAGAATCTTCCCAAGGGAGCGATGATCTGCGGCGCTATTATCTCTATCTGTCTATCTAAAAAGGGAGCATAAAGCTCTATCTCTTCCGCAGAGGGGTCTCTGTTGTTTGGAGGACGATCTTTTACGATGTTGGTGATATAGGCATCGTTACGCTCAAAGCCGATCTCTTCTAGGCACCAGTCAAGCAGTTTTCCTGCCGTGCCACAAAAAGGTCTTCCCTTTTTTGCTTCTTGTGATCCAGGAGCTTCTCCTATGAACATTAGTTTTGCATCGTGGTTACCTTCACCAATAACCGGAAAAGATTCGCACTCCACTCTGTAGGCATAGAGGGGAGAGTTTTTCAGCTCCACAACTTCTTTTTTTATCTCCCTTAAAAGCTCGCTCTTTTTCATTGAAGCATTTTAATGACTACTCTTAGCTCCACCGGAGAAAGATTCTTTTTCAGCTTTTCTTTTATTTCCCCCACTATCTTCTCACTTTTTTCTGCGGAAAGATTAAGCTCTTTCTCTATCTCTTCCATCTTTTTTTTCGTACGCATCTCAAATATCTTTTTCTCTCTTTCGTCAAGAAAATCATCTTCCACTATCTTTTCCATCACGTTTTCCGGTTTAAAAACACAGAAGTTGTCTTTCTTTCCTTGTGAACCAATCATCTTCGCCTCTCCACTAAAGATGCGGTCATAATCACCACAAGCAAAACAACGTCCCGGATAGCTGCAAGGAAAGTGTTTACTCTCTATCGCCTTTTGTATCTCTAGGGTGATATCTTTTATCTTTTGCAGGGAAGCGGGCACATCCCCTATCTCGTGCTCTACAGGAGTGTCATCGTGCTGCAGATACCAGTAACTTACTTTTTTTACTTCTTTGTCTATGTTCTCTTTCGCCAGTATGGTGTATATGGGCAGTTGCAATGATCCGTTGGTTTCCTTGCTGTTCCCTGTTTTAAAATCAATAATGTGTGCTCCTCCGCAATGAAGCACTTCTATCCAGTCAAGGCTTCCCACCAACTTTACTCCCTTAAACAGGTCTACGTTGGGAAGCTTCTTTTCCGGTTTTAGTGAAGGAGACTTGAGCATCGGTGAACCCTCAACACGACGCACCATCATTAATCCTCTCTCCTTGAACTCCTCTTCTTTTTTCTCTGATATAAACCCTCCCTGAACTCCACTATAGGAAGAAAAGATCTTTTTAAACCTTTCCTCAAGAGACATTTTTATTCTTTCTTTTGCAGGAAAGTCTGCAAGTTCTTCCACTGTATCGTGTACTGCGGAACCTAAAGAAAGGTAAGGGTTTATAATCTGTATTCTGTTTCCCGTTTCAGGATTACGGTAAACATACTGCATATAGTAAAGACGCGGACACTTTTTAAATGCCGATATTGCCGAATGTGATATCCATAATATGTCTTGATAGTTCATGGTTTAACGAAACTGAGAAAAACAGTTCTTTTTTGCTTCTATTTGTGCGTTATACTCTTCAATAACTGCTGTGATGCGGGAAACGGTATCGTTATACTGGTCCACCAGGTTGTTGTATCTTGTGATATTGTCTTCGTTTTCCATTCTTGATCGCAAATCGTCAATGAGATCTTCTTTGTTTTCTATGCGCTTTAAAAGTGCATCATCAACCTCGGGACAAGTATCAAGAGGAACGGCGAAAACTTGTACGGACATAAACAGCTCTTTTCCCAGAAAGTCTCCGTAGCGGGAAGCGATGCCCGTTTCCATATACCTTTCATTAAGAATGTTTTCTCTGTGTCCCGGGCTGTCCATCCACGCCTGCACAACATCTTCTTCGTTATCAAATCTTCCCTGAAGAAGATTCTCTCCAATCAAGATAAACTCATACCCGACTTCTTTAGCAAGATGATCAACGTCTTTTCCGTCCGGAGAGGTGTGTTCGAAATAGTTTTGATAAAACATGTCTTCCAGCTTCTTTTCCGCAACAGTAATCAACTCTTTGCTCATAGAAAGTTCCGAGGCTTCTACTAGTGTTCTTCTTTGATTTACTTCCTCTAGTATAAGATAATCATCTATTTGCGGTCTTTCATAGGAAAAACTTTCTCTTAACTGATCAGCAAGAAAAAAGAGAGCAAAAAATAAAAAAACAACCGAAACAAGTATCTTTACCGCTTTGTACATCTATTCTTGGGGTTCTTCCGGTTTCTTTTCCTCTTTACTTATAAGAAAAGACCAGTAAACCATGAATACGGAGAATATGAACAGCATCCCACTTGTCCAAGTGGGCACTTCCACACCACCGACGTTTACACTCCAGTCAAACATCATGCGCAGAAAATCAAGAATGGCGTGAACAGAAAAGAATACTGCGACAACAAACAAAAATGTTTTTTTAGTCATTTACAAAAAATATTTTACTTTTACTTTTTTGACCTTTTACTAATTTTATCTCTTTTTGCGGAAACAAGGAAGAGATGATCTCTCTTACACGACGATTAGCCTCTCCCGCGGAAGCCTTTTCCTTTACGTTAACGGCTATCTTATCTCCCTTGATTATAACCGATTCCTTTTTACTTTCCGTTATTACTTTAACTTTTACATACATAGCCAATCATCATCTTCTTCTATAATCTCCTCCTCGCCTTGTGCTTCCCTAAGGAAGCGTGAAGGAGACGATAATCCACGGAAACTGTACATGGGATAAAGAAGAAAAAGATTATTTTTACAACGAGTAACAGCGACATAAAAAAGTCTTCTTTCTTCTTCAATGGCACCCTCTTCCACTGCCTTAATGTAAGGAAACTCTCCTTCTTGCAAGGAGATAATAAAAACCGTATCCCATTCCAATCCTTTTGCCTGATGTACTGTGCTCAGTGTAATCGCCTCTTTATCTTCTTCTTTGCGATAATCTTCACTCAAAGAAAACTCCGTGATCATCTCTTCTATACTATCATATCTTTCCGCTAACTGGCAAAAACGGTTGATGTCGTTTATCCTCTCCTGTGCATTATCAAAAGAAACTTGCAGATATTTTTCATAAAAGCGGGCGATGAAGATGTTGATCAACTTTGCTACGGAATCTTCTTTTTTTGCTTCTTCTAATATAGAAAGAAGTAAAAGTATTCCGTTTCGGGCACGAGAAGATACATTTTTCACTATTTCTTCTTTTTCACTGCAAACTGTCTCTATGCTGTCTCTTTTCAGTATTTCCTCCACAATTCGAGAAGCATAAGTTTTTCCCACTCCTTCCATGCGTAAAAAAAGTCTTTTCCAGGAGATGTCATCACGAAAGTTCATCAGTATGCGCAGAAAAGCGGAAACATCCTTTACATGTGCCTGCTCAAAGAATCTTACCCCGCCTCTCATGATATAGGGAATGTTGTTTTTTGCCAGTTCCAGCTCCAGTTCTGCGGAGTGATAGTGGGCACGAAAAAGAACTGCTACCTCAGAAAAAGGAACACTAATCTTTTTCAGCTTGGAAAGAATGAACTGTGCTTGTTTAGCGGGAGAATCCAAAGGAACTATATAGGGATGAACACCCTCATCTTTTACACTTTTTAACTCCTTGTCCAATCTTAATTCGTTGTTTTTAATCACTTCGTTAGCAAAGGAAAGTATCTGTCCCGTACTGCGATAGTTGGTTTCCAAGTAAAAGATTTTTGCCTTGGGATAGTTCTCAGAAAAACGAAGGATATTGCCTACATCCGCTGCACGAAAAGAAAAGATGCTTTGCGCATCGTCTCCCACAGCGAGAATGTTTCCGTGCTCTTTACTCATCTTCTTTACTATTTCGTCCTGCAGCGCATTGGTGTCCTGATACTCGTCAACAAGGATATAGGAAAAACGGGAAGAGAGGTCTTTTATGGAGAGCAGATTAAGCCAGTTTAAAAGAAGATCATCGTAGTCCATGAGATTGTTCTCTATCTTTCTTTTTCTATACTCCTCCGCTATCTGCTCAATCTCTTCACTATACTCAAGTAGTTTTTCACTTAAAGCAGAACCGATATCTTTTTTTGAGTTTGCCGCAAAAGAGATGATGTTATGTATAAGGGGAGCACGCAGTTCAGATCCCTTGGCAAGAGAAGATATCATGCTACGCGAATCCTCTTCATCAATAATAATGAAGTTGCTTGTATATCCCAACAAGTGAGCATTTTCACGCAAAAAAAGATTTCCCGCATGATGAAAAGTTCCTCCGCAAACTCCACTCCCCTTTCCCTCAAGTAACTGCGAAACACGGTAAAGCATTCCTTTAGCCGCCTTCTTGGTGAAAGTTAAAAGAAGAATTTGTTCCGGAGGAACACCCTTCTCCAAAAGATAAGTGGTGCGGTGAGTGAGAGTACGTGTCTTTCCACTGCCCGGTCCACTCAACACCAAACACGCCCCATCCCCCTCATAAACAACTTTCAACTGTTCTTTGTTTAGTTCCTTTTCGTAATTTATCATAAAGACTACACCACTCTATCAAAAATAGAAAAAAAGACAAATTGACAATTTATCTTTTAAGATTATAATATTCCAAAAAATCGAAAGGAGGTGATTTTATGTGTTCCGTATGTGATAGTCGTGAAGAAAAGGAAATCAGATACGATGAAAACGGGGAGTGGAGTTACACCACCTGTAAAAGTTGCGGTGTTGTGCACATAAACCCCAAAAGTTTTCCAAACTTAGTTTACCGCTCTCTGTAGTCAAAAAGCACGGCCCTTTGGGGTCGTGCT
>CAZPZV010000005.1:13429-36188 GCA_964591185.1 uncultured Candidatus Saccharibacteria bacterium
AAACTTAGTTTACCGCTCTCTGTAGTCAAAAAGCACGGCCCTTTGGGGTCGTGCTAACTATTTAAATGATTTATTTTTTTCTTTAACTCTTCAAGTAAAGGATTTTCAGGCCAGACTCTTTCTATTTCTCTTAAAACGGTTTCGCAGTGTCTTAGTTTCTCTTCTTTGGGTACGGCAAACTTATTAAAAGCCTTCTCCCCCACTTCCTCTATATCAAGAAGAAGATCACTCATATTGTGTAGCATATCCGCACTTTTGACAAGTAAAGCATCTTTACTCATATTTTTCATTCTTTCTATAATACTTTCTTTTCTTTCCACCCATCCCTTACCCTTTTCTGTTACCTCGTCAACAAGAAGAGCAACATTTTCGCCAAACAACTCCCTTATCTCCTCAAGGGATACACCGCAATCTTCCACTGTGTCGTGCAGTAAACTGGAAACAATAACATCTTCATCGGAACCAAGACGAGCAAGGATAAGGGCCACAGACAAGGGGTGAATTATATAAGGGGCTTTGCTGCCCTTTCTTTTTTGTTTTCTGTGTGCTTTTTCCGCAAAAACAATCGCTTTATGTATTTTTTCCGTTAACATAGTATTTTTCTGAAAACATCCTCACCCTCTTTCATGATTATCTTAAACCAAGGAGTGTAGTGGGAAGGATTCTTTTTTATATCTCTTTTAATCTCATCCAAAGAAAGATATTTATAATCTTCCACCTCTCTTTTATTGGGCTTTACCTCTCCGTCATAGGAACCGACAAAAACGTAATCGAATTCATGCTCTGTAAGTTCTCCCACTTTTTCTTTATAGATAAAAGAAAACACTTTGTGTAAAGGTGTTTCAAATCCCATCTCCTCTTTTAGCCTTCTTTTAGCTGCTGTCTTTGTTTTTTCTCCGGGACGCGGATGACTACAACAAGTGTTAGTCCACAATCCCCCGCAGTGATACTTTCCAGACGCTCTTTTCTGTAAAAGCATTTCTTTTTTAGAGTTAAAGATAACCACAGAAAAAGCACGGTGAAGCTTTGCGCTTTTATGCACATTCATCTTGTCTCCTTCTTTTATCTTGCGATTGTTTTCATCTACTAATATGACTTTCATAGATCAAGTATCTTCTTTTCTATTTTTCTTGCCCGTAAAAGAAGATCTTTTAATTCACTTTTAGCCACCGGATTATAAATGATTATCTCTTTTAGAGAGTTCTCAATTATCTTTAAACACTCTCTTGCCACATAGCGCGCGTAGTTGTTCTCAAAGCTAAGAGGCTCGCTTTTGGTTAAAATAGAACACTTTGACTGCAAAACACCGGAGTACCAGAAAAGGTCACAAGCAGCACGCGTAAACATCCAGAAGTCCCCGTCTTCTTCCGCTTCTTCCGCAACGGTAAACACCTCCTCATTCCACCTCCCTACCAACCTATACACACCGTCTTCTTCAACAACGGGAGCGTCTTCTATACTTTTTCCCTTTGCACACATGGGGCAGTTTTCGTCCCCGCAAAACTCTCTCTTCCAACTGCAGTCTATAAAGGGAGGAATCTTGTGTAAGTGTTTTTCGTATATCTTGCGGTAATACTCTTGTGAAAGAACCACCCTGCTTACCAGTATCTGCAAGCTCTTGTATACGGATGGAGGCAGATCACTTATGTGTTCACAGTCAGAAAACTCTTCTTTGTAGTGCTCATCCATCATGTCTATGATGCGATCAATAAAACGGCAGATCATCTTTTCCTCTTCTTTATTTAAGGGCTGAGGAAGAGAAGAGATAACCCACCTGGTCATATTAATCACCGCCACTCTTACCTCTCCCGATTTGCTTTTTATGTTTTCCGTAATAAAGCGCAGAAAAAATGAAAGGTGCGAAACCGCCTCCTTTTTCGCCACGCTTTTAAGGGAGTAGATAAACAGCTTTTTGTTTTCTTCTTTGGTTTTTCTCATTCCTCAACTTCTTTTTTGATCTCTTCAAACTCGTTTTCTATTTCTTTTAATCTCTCTTTGCTTTCTTTTATTATTGTTACCGCTTCTTTTACTTTTTTCAACCCCTCTTCTACATCAACATCCTCCCTGCTTTCAAACCACTCCGTTATCTGCGACAAAGTTTTCAAGTTTTTATGAAGATCTATTTTTTTTGACATGTTTTTTCATTATTTTAACATCTGTGCTCCCATCTGAAAAGAACACCTCCATATCTTCTCCTTTTTTAAGAGGAACAACGCTCTTTTGCACCTTGCCCTGTTTACGCACTATGGAGTATCCCATGCGCAGCTGTCTTTGCGGATCGTGGGAGAAGATTACGCGAGACATACTCTCCACATCCTCTTTTCTTTTTCTAAGCAAAAGAGAAAAGTTGTTTAGTGATCTTTTCTGTAAAGTGCTCACCTCTTCTCTTTTCCGGTACAAAGAGTTTTCCATAAAAGAAATACTCTGCAAAACCTTTCTTTCTTTCTTTTTCCACTCTTCCAGTATAGCATAAAAAAAGGAAGATATCCCGTAAGTAAAGCGTTCCAGCTCTCCTTTTTTTCTGTTTAGTGATCCGTTAAACACGTTCACCACCCTCTCTTCACTCTTAAAAACCTTTTCTCTTGCTTTTTCGTAGCCTCTTCCGATAATGTTTGCTGCCGCAGTGGGGGTGGACTGTGAAGCATCAGAAGCAAGAGCGGCAAGAGTGACATCCTCATGGTGACCCACACCGGCAACGACGGGAACGGGAAAACCGTGTATCTCTCGCACAAGCATCTCGTTATCAAAGGCGATAAGAGACTGTATTGACCCCCCTCCACGGATGATAACAAGAACATCTATATCTTCTTTACGCATCCTCCTTAGTGCGGAAAGAAGCTCAGGTACAGCTTCCTGTCCTTCCACTCTTGCATCACAAGCCTTTATCTTTAATCCGAACTTACCCAGATTACCAACAAAGTCGTGTATTGCTGCTCCACGTAAAGAAGTTATCACACCTATTTTTTGGGGAAACAAAGGCAGACTCCTTTCATTGTCAAAGACACCTTCTTCCTGCAGTTTCTTTTTTAATCTTTCGTAAGCTTTTTTTAACTCCCCTTCTCCTGCAAGCTGCACCGTTCTCACTTTGAAAGTAAGGCTTCCTCGAACGGGATAGACGTCGGAACTGCCACTAACTACAACCTTCATCCCTTCTTCAAGAGAAACTCCGCACATCATGTATATCGACTTCCAGATAGCACAGTTTATCACCCCTTTTTCATCTTTAAGCATAAAGTAGACATGTCCGCTGGCCGCTTTTTTTAATCCAGAAATCTCTCCTTCCACGCGTGCTTCCACACCGGAAAGAATCTCGTTGATTACGGATATGTACTCAGATACGCTTATGGTTTCCGTTAGCTTCATTGCAAACGACGCAAAGCAAGGATGATGGCCGCATCAGAAAGAGTTACACCCTCTTCCTTGCTTATTTTTATTACTTCTCTATAAGCACTACTCATAGTTTTTGATATAAAGTCAAAGACATCTTTTTCTTCACCGCTCCACTCGCAGTAAGAGGCAACAACTCCTCCGGAACTGGCAAGTATATCGGGAATAACGGTTATTCCTTTTTCAAAAAGCATTCTTTCCGCTTTTGGGGTAACCGGACCATTGGCCAGTGAAAGAACATACTTTGCCTTCACCTTGTCCGCGTTCTCTTCGGTTATCACACCCCCCACTGCAGCAAGAACCAAGACATCAACATCCGCTTCTATTAGCTCATCATTTGTAAACTCTTCATAGCAACTGCAGCTATCTTCATGGTTAGCCGCCCTTTCTGTATCCACTCCTTCTTCACACCAAAAACCTCTTTTTGAATCACAAGTGGCAACTATTTTGTGTCCCATCTCTTTTGTAAAAAAAGAAAAGTGATAACCCACGTTTCCCAATCCCTGCACGGCAACACTTAACTCTTTCCCTTCAGAGATCTCTTTTAGTATCACTGCACCTCCATAACCGGTAGCTTCTTTTCTTCCTTTGATACCGCCCTCGTCTACCGGCTTACCGGTAAAGGATCGCGGAGAGACCTCTTTTTTCAATCTTGAGTACTCATCTACCATAATGGAGATAATCTTTTCATTGGTGTTTATATCCGGAGCAGGAATATCTGTATCAGGTCCGATAATAGGAAAAGATCCCCTCACAAACTCCCGTGAAACTTCCTCTATCTCTTCCTCTGAAAGATCATCCACATCAATCGCCACTCCTCCTTTTGCCCCTCCAAAAGGAACACCCACAAGTGCACACTTTAAAGTCATCATCATGGCAAGACTTTCTACTTCTTCAAGCGTAACGTCTTTATGAAAACGCACTCCTCCTTTATAAGGCCCTAAAGTATTGTTGTGCTGCGCGCGATAACCGGTATAAATCTTCTCTCCTAGTTTTACCTGAAACTGCAGTACTCTTTGCGAAGACAGTAGCTCTTCAGGCGCTCCTTTTTCTCTTAATGTTTTTTTCATAGCATATCTTCTTCTAATTTTAATATTCCTTTGTAACTTTTCTCGTAATTTTCCACTGCGGGAAAGTCTCCTTTCCTCACCATCTCTATGACCTTTTTAATTAAAGCTCTGGTGTGCTCTACATCCTCCTTTGAAAAAGAAAGAGAAAGAGAAACTATATCTCCCTTGTAGGGCTCTAAAAACTCTAACACCCCCTCGTCAACAACAGTACTCTCTACCGACTCTATGAGTATCTTGTAGAAAAGAAGTTGCTTTTTATACCTCCACGCCTTTCTTTTCTCGTAATCATCTTTTCCTTTCCAGTCGCTTAAAACTTTTCCTGTTTTAAAGTCAAAGATTTTTGCTCTTCCTTGTTCAATAACAATCTTATCCACTTTTCCGGTTATCTCTAATGGAGACTCCTTGAACCCTTTCTCTATCTGGTGGTGGGGTTGAAACTCTTTTTTCTTTTTTCGCAGATAAACAGACAAAGACTTTTCTCCTTTTTGAAGGTACTTTTTAAAGTCGCTCTCTGACAGCCTTTCTTTGTGTAATTGTTTTTCAAAAAGGGAAACCGCCTCTTTTGTTGAGGGAAACTTCTCTCCTCTCTTTATCTGCATATAGATATCGGCAATAACCGCGTGCATCGCCGTACCAAAAGAAAGAGGTGCCGTTTTTTTACTCGGAAAGCGGAGGATAACATCCTCTAGAAATCTTTGTGGACCGCCATCAACCACATCAAGGAAAAGACAAAATCCTGTGGGGCTAAGCTTGTACTTCTCTAACAAGGGATAAAGCAGATCTTTTTCTTTTTTGTTGAACTCAAAAAAAGAGTGTTTTTCCTCTAATCCAAGTGCATCCACTTTACAAGAATCCCTCTCCGCGGAAAAAGAGGAAAGAAAAGGAAGTGGTTCGTTTCTTTTTCCTTTACTGTCTTCCTCATGTGACAAGAGAAAGAGGTTTCTTTTTGCGCGTGTCAGTGTTACATAAAAAAGACGTAACTTGTCATCAACACTCTCCCCCGCTCTCTCCAGTGGAAGATTGGCGGGAAAAGAGATCTTTGATCTTTTTCCTCTGTTACTGTTCCACACTTCATTCTGGCAGTGCAAAACAAAAACCGTATCAAACTCCATCCCTTTTGCTCCGTGAGCGGTAAGAAGAGAGACAGAGTTATTGAAAACGGGATAAGATCCTTTGTCCTTAATATAGATGTTGTTCTTCTCACAAAGATCAACAAACTCCACTACATCAACAACCCTTATCATTCTTCCTTCTTTGTGTTTTTTCAAAGCATCCAGAAAAGAACGTAGAGAAGAAAGAAGATAAAGATACTCCGCTCTTTCCTTGTCAAATCTTTTTTCTGAAAAATAGTACTCTTTAAAGGGGCTCTTCATTGTTCCTTCTTTGTTTCCGATGATTATGTCTATAATCGCTTCTGCAGGTTCGTTTTGAGCACGCACACCAAGATCAAGCAGAAACTCGGTTATCTGCGGAACTTCTCTTTTCATGCAACTTATCCATGCTTCATTTTTATTACGTGCCTCCAAGGATATCTTCCACACGGATTCACGGGATATGTTCCAGAAAGGAAAGGCAAGAATCTGAGGAAGGAAACTTTCTTCAAAAGAGACAGCAAAACGCAAGATAGTGATTATCTGTTGTATGTGAGGCACCTCCAGTATATTCTCTCCTCCTTGGTAGAAGACGGGAATACCTCTTTTTTCGAAATAAGGGAGGGCTTTACGTAAGCTTTTGTTTAAACGTGATATAACCGCTATCTCTGAATAAGGAACTTTCAATTTTTCTATTTCCGAAACAAGAAAAGAAAACTCCTCTTCTTCGGTAAGAAACTTCTTTAAAGATATCTTCCCCTTTCCTTTGCTTGCAGCTTTTAGGTTTTTGTCTACCTCCGGGATAATATTCTCCAGTCTTTCTTCTCCTCTCCCGATTATCTCCATAGCAGTGTCTATTATCGGCTGAGTGCTTCTGTAGTTGTCGGTAAGAGTTACCACCTTAACATCACGGTACCTCTCCTTAAATCTTAGTATGTTGGATATCTCCGCTCCTTGAAAGCGGTATACCGCCTGATCATCATCACCAACCGCGCATATGTTCGGCCTCCCTTCATTTACCTCGTTTTCCGTCAACAGCTCCAGTATGCGCATCTGCACCCCACTGGTGTCTTGAAACTCATCCACCATGATGTAAAGATATTTTTCTTGAAGAGTTAAACGCAACGCCTCACTGCTTCTCAGTACGGAAATAACTTGTAAAAGCATGTCTTCAAAATCATAGTAACCTTCGCTTTGCATCAACTCCCGGTAACGGGCATAAACACGGGAAAGTGACTCCATCTTGCCCATATTAACGCCGTCTTTAAGTAAATAACCGTCATCTGATCGCACAAGTTCTTTTGCCTTAAACTTAGAGAGTTCAGATGTAGTAGTGATCTTTTCCAGCTTTTTTCCTATACTAGAAGAAAGAGATCCACCGGAAAGCAAGCGCTTTACTGCACTCTCCAACTTATCCATCATCCCCTCATGCACTCTTTCCTCTAAAAAGGATAACTCTTTTTCAATAAAAGAAACCTCCTTTTTGCTTTCCGAAATCAAAGAAGAAAACTCTTCAAAAGAAACGCCTCCTTCTTTAAGTAGCCCGATACACTCCTTTATGGAAGAAAGGTACACATACCCTTCCTTGGGGTGATAAGAAGAAAGAGGATCGTCTTCCTCCATCTCTTTTATAATCTGCTCAATAAAGGATATCTTTACCGCTTCATCGGCGGGATGAAAAGACGCTCCTTCATGAAAGAACTCTGGATAACGGTTGATCACATCCATACAAAAACTATGAAAAGTATGTATGGGTACCTTGTAGCCACTATCTCCCATAAGCCCGATAAGTCTCTCTCTCATATTAGAAGAAGCCGTATCGGTGAAAGTAAGACAAAGCACGTTTTCTGCAGGAGTATCCGTTTTCTGCAGAATATTAGCTGTTCTTAGACTAATGAGCTCTGTTTTTCCCGATCCCGGTCCGGCAACAACAAGTAGCGGTCCATCAATATGATCAACCGCTTCACGTTGTTTTTTATTTAACTTTTTATATCTTTCTTTGAAATTCATTCCACGGGAAAGCTAACTTCAACGGAAGTGCCTCCTTGTTCGTTGGGAGATTCCACGGATATACTTCCTCCCTTTTTTTTCAGTATGGATTTAGTGATATACATATTCAGTCCGGTTCCGTAACCCTTAATCTTTTTTGCTTCTTCTGTGCGGTAGAATCTTTCAAATATCTTCTCTTGATCTTCTTTTTTAATACCACAACCGTTATCATCCACACGGATGACCATACTTTCACCTTCTTTTTTCAAAGAGATAGACACCTCTCCTCCCTCATGCGTATAATCAAAAGCATTGGAAAGAAGTGTACGTAAGATTGTCTTTGCTGTATGAGGATCAATGATAACAGGAGAAATAGAAGGGTAGTTTTCTTTTAAATTTATCTTTTTGTTTTCAATTATGTTTTTATGCTCTTTGACGATAGTTTTTGTTAGCTCTACAAAATCCATCTCCCGTGGATTAAAGACAAACAATCCCAAGTCAAGAGCAGTAACATTAACAAAAGCGTCACTAAGATTTATCATCTCCTTGGTTGCGTTATAGATGTTCTCCAGTGCCTCTCTGTCCTCGCCTTGCAGATTACTTTCTTCGAGCAAAGAGATAGAAGACCATCTTACGATGGAGAGAGGAGATTTCAACTGGTGCGAAGCAAGGGAGATAAACTCTGACTTTATCTTGTCCAGGTCCCGCACTTCGGTTATGTCACGAGAAACACTGAGAACGGAACGAACTCTACCATTTTTTGTTGTTTCCGGTATAAGGGTGGTGTGGTAGTGTTTTATGCTGCTTTTAAATTCTACTTCACTGTAAAAGGTGGTTGTTTTTTTTGTCTTGAAAACGGAAGTTACCGCCTCCGCAGTGGCAATAAACTTGTTTCCCGGGAGATCAAGATCTCCCTCCTTCTTCCAGAAAAACTCTTTCTTGGAAATCCCAAACTCTCTTTCCGCTGCCGGATTAACGTAAAGGTAACGGCACTCTTTATCAAATCTGGCAATTATATCCGGGGTATTTTCCGTTAAAGCACGGAATCTTTCTTCTTGGTGGCTGAAAATCTCTTCCAGTTTTTTCTTTTTCCTTACGTCACGAAAGATTATCATTTCCTCGGAAAATCTTTTATGTTCCACTACACCCATGCTCATCTCTATGTCTATTTCAGCACCGTTCTTTCCAACGATCTTTCCTTCATAAAAAATAGAGTTAGAGTGCTTTTTTCTTTTACTGTAATAGCGATAGAAGTTGCCCCTGTCATCCGCACTGAAAAAAGAAAATATGCCTCTTTCAAGCATATCTTCTTTTGAGTGTCCGGTTAAGTTAAGAATGGCCGGGTTGACATACTTTATCACCCCTTTCTCTACTATAACTATACCGTCATTGGCTCCTTCAACAAAAGTGCGGTACCTTCTCTCCCCTTCTTTCATCTTTTTTGCACACTTTGCAAGATAAAAAACCGCAAAAAGAATAGCAGCAAAAAAAATTATAGTAATTATTGATAGTAGTATTTCTGTCATTTTTTTCGCACACCCTTTATCTTTCCTATAATAAAGGATCGCATCTCCTTGTCAACAAGAGCATTAAGAATATGTCCCGGACTGAGGCGATCAGAGCCGTAAACAAGCCTTTCCCCTTCCGGAGGAAGATCTGTATAAAGACCATACGGCTCTATCTCTCTCCACCCTTCCGGGGTGTTTTCCGTTTTAGGATAGTATATCTCTACCGTTTCTCCCGATTCCATACTTTCGTTGATCACCTTCAGTATATCCCTGAAATCGGAATAAAAAGGCATAGAGGTTAGATTAAGTTACCTTCCTTATCTATCTCCCCCTTTCTTATCCTTGTGGAAGACAAAAAATCCCCATCTTCGGCAAGAACAGTATCTATCTCCTCTATAACCATCTCCTCTTTTCCTTCTTCTTTACGTTTTTTATTTATCTCTTCTGCACGCTCTCTTGTTTCCTCGGAAACAACAATATAGTCAAAGTCCTCTTCCACGGCAAAGCCGAAAACGTTGTCTATCTCTTCTACTTCCGCCTGAGGAAGATGTTCCAGCAACGCTTCTTTACGTGCATCGTAATCCTCTACTCCTTCCCCTTTCATCTCTTCGGCCATACGATTGGAAGTAAGGCCTATCTTTACACTTCCCAAAGAAGAAGCACGGGAAAGAAGTTCCTTATGTCCTTTGTGAAGGTTGTCGAATGTTCCCCCTATTACAATTTTTTTATCCATAATATTTTCATTTTACTTTTTACTAAGAGAAAAGTCAAAAAAGAGACTTTAATATATCTATATTCTTTTTATCTGGTCCTTTTCCGTCAAATCCGGGAGTTTCAATAATCCAGGGAATATCTGAAAAGGATCCGTTTTGGGCTAAAAAGGAAAATCCTTTCTTACCGATAAATCCCTCTCCTATATTCGCGTGACGGTCGTGTTGTGACCCTTTCTCGGTCATAGAGTCGTTGATGTGCAGTGCGTGAACGTGTGACAATCCTACCTTTTCATCCCACTCTTTAATCCATTTCTCCACTCCTTCTTTACTAAACTCCGTAACATCCCCCGATTCAAAAGCGTGTGCTGTATCAATACAGGCACCAACTCTCTTTGAAGATATCTTCTGCATAAGATCACCTATCTCTTCTGCACTAACTCCTATTTTTTTCTTGCCCGCAGTGTTCTCTAAAAGAAGAAGAGAACTTCCGCCATACTGACTTAAAACCCTTTTTACACTTTGCGCCTCCCTTTTTATGGCTTTTTCTTTATCACCTCCTTTCGGTGAACCGGGATGGTATATAACACCAACCGCGCCCACAGCGTCAGAGAAAAGAAGTGTCTCATAAAGAGAAGTAATCGATTTCTCGCGTAAAGCATCATCCTCGGAAGCAAGATTTAAAAGATAGGAAGCGTGCACAAAAACAGGACCTGTGTCCAGTTTTGTTTTTTCCGGTATGGAAATTTCATAACGTCTGGGGCTGCCGGCAAATATCTGTATACACTCCGCACCTATCTCTTTTGCTCTTAGCACGGCTTTGTCTAAACCACCGGCAACAGATACATGTGCTCCTATTTTTGGTCTATTCATGAATTAAATGAAGGAGGAAAATATCCTCCTTCAAATAAATAAACAATTTCAACTCTTAGGGTTGTAAAACACCTTCATCTTCTCCTTCAATAAAGATGATCACTTCGTCGATCCAGTCAAACTGCATCAGTGTCTCTGTTATCTGCTCTCTTATCATAATCACCCAAGCTGATCCGCCGGCAACTTCCAGTTCGGAAGTGAAATTAGCGTGAGCAACTCCGGTGTCGTGAACATCAAGACCTATGAGCTCTGTCTCTTCGTCTATTGCCGTAGAGTAACCTTCATCCACTTCTTCATCCGTTGGTCCCTCTAAAAGATAGGAAAGTGCATCTACATCAGCTGTTTCTGCATCAACCTCTCTTTCTACGGGAGAAATGCTTTCCTCTCCATCCTCAACAAAAACAAAGTAGACATCAACTACTACTGTTGCTTGTTCGGTGGTTTCATCAATCATTTCTCTGTTCATCTCATCAAAAACACCATCTGTTACGACAGAAACAACCTCTCCGTCCTCAACTGTCACTACTGTTTCGTGTTCTGTTATCACTTGAGCCACCATCTCATCACTGCGATCACCGTACCCGGCAGCAGCAGATTCAAAGTAGAAAGTAACTTCCGCTGATCCGTTGACTTGCTCTGATGAGATTATCTCCAAAGATGATCCGTCAAAAGTATAAGTTGGAGAGTTACTCATCATCCACTCTTCTGCAACAGCTTCAGCTTCCTCCATGTTCACTTCCACGGGATCTATTCCTGTGTCCATTCTTGCCACAAATACTCCAGCAACAACAACAAGGATGAGAACTATGATAGCGATAATAAGTTTATTATCCATAAAATCATTTTCTTGTTTTTCTATCGACCTTTAACGCTTAATCTAACATAATTTTAAAAAAGAAACAACAAAAATCCCCCCAAAAAAAAGAGGAGGGACTTTATAAAAGAAATTACTCTAACTCTATATCAACTTCAATTCCGTTATCAAGATCACTCTCATCAAGTTCAAGATCTACATCATCTTCCTCTTCACCGTTGTCGGGAAGAATATTATTATTTTCAGGAACCTCGGGTATCTCCGGATCTTCGGTTGTCATCAAAAATACGGCACTAATGACACCGATAACAACAGCTGCAACAAGAACGGTGATAAGTATTTTTTTTATATCCATAAACAGATATTTGTTTTTAAACGACCTTTGGTAAATATTCGATTCATGCTATCATAGAAAAATCACTTTTGCAAAATGCGTATCACAGACATAAAAATAAACAATTATAAGAGCATAGAGGATCCTTTGGTGATAAACGATATCTCTAATCTTAATATTCTTGTCGGACCAAACAACGCCGGAAAGACGAATATCCTTGATGCGATTCACTCTGTAATGGATGCAGAGACAGACAAGGAACGTTTTTGGGACAGCGGGGCGGATATAGAGTTAAAGGTAAACTTGAAAGGAAAAGAATACACGCTGTACAATAAAAAAGGAGAGATAAAGCACGAAAAAAACAACGATCTAGGTGAAGCTTTCGTACGTATCGGAGACGCTTCTTCTATATACCAACTAATCCCCAAAAAACTAAAAGAGTTCAAGGAGAGGTACCCGCAACAGTACAAAAACTTTTCTGAAGCGCTTAGTTATTACTTTAAAGATGTAGAAATAAGTGAAGAGCTTTTTGTTTTAAGTGTACACGCTGACCGTAAACAAAGATCTGTAAAAAGAATGGGGGAAGGATTTAAAAGACTTTTTG
This sequence comes from uncultured Candidatus Saccharibacteria bacterium, assembly GCA_964591185.1. GTDB lineage: Bacteria > Patescibacteriota > Minisyncoccia > Minisyncoccales > PWPS01 > T1SED10-78. The sequence continues at coordinate 25,810 of CAZPZV010000005.1, forward strand.
TTATTCTCTTCTATATCTTTAATCCGCAATACAATATTATCTTTATCGATGAACCGGAGCTTCACCTGCATCCATCAATAATAAAGAGGTTTCTTCTTCTTTTAAGGGAAAAAAAGATGGACAATCAGATCTTTCTTACCACTCACCACCCCACTTTCGTGCAGGCACACCATCTTACAGACATATGGAGAGTGGCACGCAACGAAAACGGAAGCACCTCTGCATACCGCTTTATAAGCAAAAATATAAACATAAACAGATTTGTGCAAGAGATTAATGATGACAACTCGGCGATGCTCTTCTCAGACAAGGTTTTACTCGTGGAAGGTGTTTCCGACCGCATTTTCATGGTGGAGATGATCAACCGTTTCTATAAAAAAGATAAGGATATAAAGGTGGTTTACACTAGTGGAAAAGGAACCGTAGATCTTTACGCAAACCTTTGTCACATGTTCAACATTCCTTACGCCATAATGCTTGACTCAGACGCCATCAACTCCGCATCTCTAAGAAGGGTAAAAAAATACAAACACGCCCCGAACAAAAAGCAAAGGGATGTATTAAAAGAAGAAGAGATTTTTGTCCTCAACAAAGACCTGGAGAACACCTACCCTCGCAAATATAGGAGAAAAGAAACAAAGCCCCTCTCCGCTCTCTTTATCTCCAGACAAATAACAGAAGAAGATTTAAGAGAAAGAAGAATGAGCACTATAAAAGAGATCCTAGAAACAATCTAGCTCCTTTTCCAGTTCCAAATAGAGAGCCGCGCTCCAAGCTTGCATAGGAGATCCTTCCGAGGACAGTGCTTTGGCGGAACTAACCTCCGCACTGCGCCCGATAACACCCATCCACATCATCTCTTCTCTGCTTGCTTCAAATATCCTTTTTATATAAGAAGCGTATCTTCTTTTGCTTGTTCTTTGCAGTACTATGGCAGCCATATTGTTTATATAAAACCAACTGTCCCCGTTATGATAACTACGGGAGTCCTCTCCAGTATGTGTAAAAAAGAAAGAATGATCGTTAATATCAAGAGTGGACACACCTCCCCAAGGAAGCCACAAAGAAGGCAAAATATTATCAAAGCACTTCTTCCACTCTCTTTTACTTAACAACTGCGGATATACATAAGCGGCGATAAAAATATTACAACGTATTCTTTTGTCTGCTATATGATGAAAAGGATAGTAACCATCATAAAGAACTTTTCCATCAAAGAAACTTTTTCTTACTTTTTTCAACAAGTCCTTTTCCAGCTTCCTGTAAAACCTTTTTTCTTTCCAGGAATCACAAATGGAGGACATGTATCGATAGATGTTTAGCCTTAACGCCTGTATCTCAATCCTCGCTCCTCCTCTGTCCAAAGTATCCATCCATGTTTCTCTCGGACCATTGATAGCAAACCCTTTCTTTGTTTGTGACCACAAAAGGTCTTCTATATATCTTTTTAAAATTGTTTTTATCTCTTCTTTTTCTTCTTTAGAGAAATTAAAATCTTCAGCACGTTTTACCAGCCACCCCAGAGCATCAGCATTAACTACTCCTCTCGGAGCGGTATCCAAGGACGAGTGAAGAAGACGGTGAAATATACTTTTTGCTTTTTCTTCTTCTACAAAAGAAAGTGCCTTTAAAGATATAGCTTCATCACGGGGCCAGAACTGAAAAAACCAAGGAAGTCCGGCATAAACTCCAGGATGGCTTAAAACCAAGAGATCGGATAAGGTTTTTTTAGCACAAAATGTGGAAACGGTATCATCGGTGGAAACATAGTTCCGGGCAAATATCTTTTTTACTTCGCGTAACGCTTCTTCTTCCGTTTCCGCGACGGAAAAAACAAACTTTTTCCCGTAAAGAGACAGTCCCAAAAAGACATCTGTTTCATGCGGAGGAGAAGATCTTTGCTTGTCATATCCGTAGTAGCGCCTTATCTTTTCTTTTCTCACTTCTCCTTCCGTGGATCTCACGGCAACATGTACTCCGTTGTCAAAAGAAAGAATGATAACATCCTCCACTCTCTTTTCTTTATATCCAGACCCCTCTTCCGGAGAGTAAGAGTGTCGTACATCAAAAAAAACGGAAACTCTTCTTTCTTCACTTAACTCATAAACCAGTGTGTGTGCGTGACAGGGGAGAAAAAATCTTTCTCTTAAATCCCCTCTCCACATATCCGTGTGTTCAAAACCGTTGCTTATAAAGGAAACATCTTCGCTGTCATCCACTTGGATGTCCTCTATAATCCTGTAGAGTCCATCATCTTTCTTTAAAAACCAACCCTGATAACGGCTCTCTATATTACTTGCATGCCAAAGATAATCACCTTCTCCATTGGTAAGGATGAAGCTGTTTGCGGAAGACTCTTCTTCCACACTGTGTCCGTTAAGCTTGTGCCTGATTATCATGAGTGCGAAGCGTTATGTGCATCTATATAGTTTAAAACAAACTTTTCCCAGTTGGCTTCAGCGGATATCTTTCGAGCTTCAATCTTGTTTAACACTCTTTCTTGCCGTGAAAGTTGGGAAAAACGGTGCATGAAGGTGTAAAGATCTTCCACAGTTTCATCTTCTTCTTTTGTCTCTCTCTCCAGTACATATATTCCCGGAGTTTTCTTTTTCACTTCCAATTTATTGCAAAAACGTCCAAAACCGGAAAGATCAGTGGTAACAGAGGCAACTCCAAGTGCAGCCGCTTCCAGAGGAGTGTATCCCCAAGGCTCGTAAAAGCTGGGAAACACACCTAAGTGACAGGCTTCCAGTGTTTCGTTGTAGCTGAGATTAGAGAGACCGTCATGACCCGTAAGATAACTGGGATAGAAAACAACTTTTACCGGATCTTCTTCTTTGTTGAAAAGCTCTGCCTCTTTCAGGGCATCCATGATATCGCTGTGGGGAACGGCAAGGTGGTGTGTGCAAAGGGAAGGATTCTCTCCTTTACGATTCATTCTTAGTAGTTTTTTGTCTATTTCCAACAGATAATCTTTGCCAATCAAGCTTTCTTTGCTGATTCTTTTCCCTCTTATCAAAGAGTAAGTGATACGCTCCTCTATCTGTGGGAAAACACTCTCCAAAGAGTCTTGAAGATCTCTAAAATATTCCATATTCTCCAAGAGGCTCGGATCTATTCCCTTGGTTTGAGTCGGTATGAAAAGAAAAGCAACTATCGTCTTTTCACTTTTCTCTTCTTTCATTTTATCGTTGAGTTTGCCCAGGGATCTGATAAAGACATCCACCCCCTTGGCCTTGAACTCGTTTCTGCCAATCAAAAAGTAAAACAGTGTTTTTTCCAAATCAAAGGTGTAATAAGGGAAAAAGTAAGAAGCAACAAAACGACGCAGTCTTCTTCTTTGCAGACGGTGCTTTATAACCACCTCCTCAAAAGTGAGATACTTTTCCATATCCAGTCCGTTAGGTAAAACTATATCCGGCTTACGGCCAAGAAAATGCTCTGCTTCCAGTGCTGTTATCTCGGAAACCGTAGTAAACACATCGCTCTCTACCGCCGCGGAACTTTCTATAGAGTGTTTCGCTTGTATGCCCATTCTGATTACCTCTTCTTTGACATTTATCTCCTTTAAAATGGGGTAGAAGTTTACAGAGTGAAAAGCGAGAGATCTTCCCAGTGTGGTCGCGTGAGTAGTAAAGACACTACGCACGGGAGAGTTGTTCTTTTTTAGATAAAGCAATCCTGCGGCACAAAGCCACTCGTGAAAGTGTGCCGTTGTCTTTTTCTTTTTATCTACAAGAGCTATCTCGTTTATCAGCTTACCTGTGACATAAGACCAGCACACCGGTTCATTGAAGTCATGTCCTACGTTAAGAGAATCAACTTGGAAATTATCCCACAACTCTTTTTTTATATTATCAATATTATTAAAATAGCTGTTTACTTCGATAAGGATTGTTTTCGGTTTTCCTTCAACCATCCATCTTCCGTAATAGCAAGTTATCCCCTCTTCAGACATTTTCTGAAAAACGGGCTTCAGTTCTTTAGGAACGGCTTCCTCTTTAAACTCTCCCTTGGCTTTATGTGGAAAATATGGACCAATAAGAAAATAAGAGTCTCCATAGTGATAAACCATGCGTTTCGCTTTTGACTCCAAAACACGGTATATTCCACCTACACGATTACAAACTTCGAAAGATACCTCAAATAAGTTGTCTGATACTATTTTTTTGTTCATAGTTATAATTTAATTTATCTTCTACTCTTAACTTTAAATCATTTAAAGCATTAATAAAAGAGATGAAGGCATCATAAGGGGATCCGTAAGGGGAAAAGTAACTGTGCACTTCACCATCCCCCATGGTTTTCGTTCCCATATAATAAAAGTGATCTGATATTTGTAACCTCCTCCAGTCCTCAATTATATCCCCATCTCCAGTTTGCATCACCTGTTCTTCTATCTCGTACAATTTGGAAAGAGAGTCCCTTTGCATATCATTCCCTGTCCATGCGGAAGTATCCCTTTCTGTGTCCGCCCAAGAGGTAAGATAAGGAACATCAACTTCATCACGTGCCTCATATTTTTCTACCGCCTCGGAAAGTGTAAGAAAATCATTGCTCTCTAAGATCTTCTCCGGAAGCACTCTTAAAAAGTCAAATATTCCTGTTTCTTCCCACTGATGCTCTCCAAACGTCTCATAATCCATAAACAAGTTTATCACCTCCCCGTTGCCGTTTGCTTGTGAGACCCAGTTTGTGAACTTTTCTGCGGTAAGAGGATGCTCTGTCCATCCATGTGAAGAAAAGCGGAAAGCAATGTCATCAGAAAGGTTGTAGTTTTTCATGAGCAACTTCATCTTTTCCGCTCCCTTAGGACGGTAGACAAAGTTAGGACTCCTCCAACCCAGTATATGGTCAACTCCTTCACCTAAAACCGTCTTAAATCCCATCTCTTCAGCTTCTTTGGCCACCTCGTTGCTGTAAAACAGCTCTGTGCAACGAAAAACTTTCGGTTCAGCAGAGAAAAGTTCTTTTACTTTTTTGCGGTGCATCTCAACCTGCTTGCGAAACTCTTCTTTAGAGTAAAGAAAAGCAAGTGAGTGGTAGTATGTCTCTCCAAGTATTTCAGCTCTTCCCGTATCGACCAGATCACGGAAAGATTTCAAAGTCTCCGGAGAGTACTTCTCCATCTGCTCTAAGGCAACTCCACTAAAACTAAAACTGATTTTAAACTGCGGATGCTTTTTTAGCAGTTCTAAAAGAATTTTATTTGTAGGAAGGTAACACTTCTTGGCCACCTTTTGCATCACCCACTCGTTGTTCAAGTTTCCTTCTCCTTCTCCGGAAAAATATCCAGAATCCCTTCCTATATCAAAAAAGTTGTACTTTTTTATTCTGAAAGGCTGGTGAACTTGAAAGTAAAAACAAACTGAAGGCATTATATTTGATTATATATATTAATAAGCTTGTCTGCTGCCTTTTCCCAAGTAATGGAAAACACCTCCTTTTGACCGTTTTCACGCAAACACTTACTAAGTGAAGGATATCGCAGCGCACATATCATCTTGCTCGCCATCTCTTCCGTGTCCCAGAAGTCCACCTTTAAGGCGTGTGTGAGAACTTCCGAAGAACCGGACTGGTTGGATATAAGCACCGGTGTTCCGTTAATAAGTGACTCCAAGGGCGTTATGCCGAACGGTTCAGACACGGAAGGCATCACGTAAAGATCAGCGCAACGGTAGAGATCACGCAACTCCTGCCCACGCAGAAAACCGGTAAAAAAAACACGGTCGGATATTCCTTCCCGTGCAGTCTGCTCAATAATCTGATTCTCCATGTCTCCGGAACCCGCCACGACAAAGAAAACATTATCATACCTTTCGCAAACTTTTTTTGCCGCAGTGATAAAATAATCGGGACCCTTTTGAAAAGTTATCCTTCCCACATAAAGAACCATCTTCTTTCCCATTTCTTTCATGCGGTTTATCTGGGAGATCTCTCCTTCTCCCTCAAAATCAACCCCGTTGTGGACCACCTCTACCTTCTCCTCGGGTATACCGTAACGCTCCACAATTATATTTTTGGTGAGATTGCTTACTGCCACTACCCTGTCCGCTTTCTCCATCCCCTCCTTTTCCAGATTATAAACACGCTTGTTGATATTCTCTCCGCAACGATCAAACTCTGTAGCATGAACATGGGCGATAAGAGGCTTGCCGCTTCTTTCTTTGGCCTTTATTCCTGCGCCAAAAGAAAGCCACTCGTGAGCGTGTATAACATCAAAATCTTCTTTTCCCGCCACATACCAGCCAAAAAAAGAATAACGGTAAACTTCCTCGAAAAGATCCTTGCCGTAGACCGAGTTGCCCTTGGAAGAATAGCTTTCATAAGTTTTACCGTTAAGATAAGGAGAAAGTGGTGAGTCTACAGAGTAAAGGGAGACATAGGGAGTGTCCGGAGAAACAATCTTCAGGAAACTTTCCACTCCTTGCAGTTTTTGGGGAAGCACAAAGGTGATTTGCACGTTCTTTTTAGAGAGAGCCTTGGTCATCCCCAAACAAGCGGTTCCTAACCCTCCGCTGTTGTGAGGCGGAAACTCCCATCCGAACATAAGTACCTTTTTTCCCATAATTATTTATAAAAAAAGAATTTACTACTTATTAAAAAATATACCACTAGTTAAATTTAAAGTCCAATATCTCTTCAGGTTTTCTTGCAATCATGTCCGGATTGACAGACAAAAGCTGTTTCTCGCTGTTCAATCCCCAGGTTACGGCTATGGTATAAACTCCGGCACCTCTCCCCGCCTCCACGTCTCTTGTCTCGTCTCCGATATAAACAAGATCCCCCCTTCTTTTTGTTTTTCTTATCTTTTTCTCTTTGCCCAAGATGCTACTGGTAACAATAAAGTCAAACAAAGGAAGATCACTCTCTTTAAGAAAGTCTACAACATTCCTCTTGGAGTTGGAAGTAAGTATACCCAAAGTATGGCCTCTTTTCTCTAATTCTTCTAAAACCTCCTTCATCCCCTCTATCGGTTTCATTTTCTTTATCTCCTTGTTCATTTCCGTTCTTGCCTTGCGCACCAAAAAAAACAACTTTATAGGAGAAATCTTCATTTCCCTTATTATTTTCTTTAACCCCTCCTCTTTTATTCTTTCCTCGCTCACCTCCCCCTTAAACATGCTGTTTAGTGTTTTGGTTATGAGGGGAACGGTATCAGCTATCGTTCCATCAAAATCAAAGCAGTATATCTTCATTGTAAAATTTTTATCGCTTTTCCTTTTATAATAGCCACTGAAACCTTTTTTTGAGCAGAAGAGAGAATTCTTTGAAAAGTGCTCTGAGAAGTGTTCATCTTCTCTGCACACTCCTTCTGATCCAGATCTTCAACATTCTTTAACCTCAAAGCTTCCGCTTCTTCCACAGTCAAGTGAACGGCATCCAAAAGCTTCAAGGGAACTCCTTGAGGTTTGAAATATACGGCTCTCGGACTAAAATCTATCCTACGGCGAAGTTTTGGTCTTCCCATTTTTCTCATAAACTGCTACTATTTAATAAAAGAGGGCCCCATCCCGTCCCTTTTGTGGGACGGGTACCTAAGGCCTTCTTTTTTATTTCTCCATTTCAGAGATCCTTTCTTTTACCGCTCTGAGATCTTCTTCGAGGCGCTCCGCTTCTTCTTTTAGTTCTTCCACTTCTTCTTTTCTAGTAAAGAACCTTCTTTTGTAGCGGCACTCCCCCAAGCCTCTTCCCGTGAGCGGTCCGGATCCCAAAGGACCTGTTCCGTCAAATCTAGGCATATTTTTTAATACTGTTTGCTATTCGACCTTTACTTATGAGTATATATTCATAAGTAAAAGATGTCAATAGCTTTTCAGTTGTGAAGGATCTTCTATCACTATCTGAGGTCTTCCTTGATACAATGATATCTTCCCATATATCTTTACTTTTCTCAACTCTTCTAACTCCTCAAACAGATGTACATTCTCAGAAAATACAACCGCATAAAAAGGGCAATCAAGAAAATCAGGACAGAAGTTTAAAAAGTAGTGATTGTTGCCGGAAACAAATACATGATCCACCTCTCCTCTAACCCAAACCCTCTCCCCTACGTGCTGTGGCGCACTCTGAAAAGGTATAGTCTTTTCTTGAACCCCTATACGGTGAAAGATAAAAAAGAGGGAAACGATAATTATGAAAACTACCGCTACCTTGCGCATCATCTAATTTCTTTTACCGTGAACAGATCACTGTCTCTGCTTCCTTTAACTTCCACTCTTTCTCCTGCAAGCGAACTGTCTTTGGAAAAAAGCTCTTCGCAAAAATCTCCCTCGCATTCTGTTTCTTCATCAATGAAAAGCTCCACCGAAAGTCCCGGAGAACCTTCTTCTTCATAACTAAGATACCAGACATCATCTTTCATTCCCGGATTGCTCATCATCAGATTGCCCTGCAAGACACTTTCTTCTGATCGAAGATCTTCTCCTTGAAGATCAACACTCCACCTATCTTCTCCACTGGTAAAAAACAGTCTCTCCTCTTTCCACTGCAGGTCTTCGAACTGAGGCATATCCCTCTCCACATCCTCTCCGGACAACTGAAACTCTAATCGCATATCTTCTACATTTAAAACAGAGATGTGCTCACCTCGTGCTCTCGCGGTGTGAAGAAGATAAGCGATGTAATCTCCTTGAGGTGACCAGAAAAGATTATCAATCCCTCCCCTGTTCTTTTCACTTATCCTCATCTCTCCGCTCTCTATTTCCATGACTACAACAAAAGAAATTGTTGTTGCTGCGGCATAATCATTAACAGAAAAAGCAAGCATATCAGAATACATGGAAGCACCTTTATCGAATCGATAAAAGTTGTTTGGGTCAACTTCTCTTAACTCCCCAAAACTAGGGGCTTCATCAAAGAGACTTTCCCAGTTATCACTGGCCCACTCCCTAAAGTCTTCTATAGAGTAGTAAAAAACAGTATCTCCATCCGCACTAATCACACTCACTGTTTCTCCTTCTTCTGAAACTTTTGCAGTCTTCTTTTCTTCTTCCGGAATAAAGAACATCAAAGAAACTACTACCAATACCAACAAAACGATAATAACTATTTTTTTCATATTAATTTTTTAATTTGATTATGATTTTTGCCATTAGAAAAAACAAAGTCACCTCTCTCCATTCTCCAGGGATTACCTTCAAGGTCGGTAACCATACCTCCAGCCTCTTCTACAAGAAGAACTCCGGAAGCAAGATCCCAAGGATCTCCTTGGAACATAAGGAAAGCATCTACTCTTCCCGAAGCAAGCCATCCGGTCTCCACTCCCGCAGACCCGATCTTTCTCAGGTCAATTACACTTTCAAAGACACGGGACAGTCTTTGAGATAAGCTCTTCTTGTCTTTCTCGTGTCCGTCACAGAAAACAACATAGGAGCTTTCCAGCTCATTTTCCCTCACACTAATCTTCTCCCCGTTTAGAAAGGCTCCCTCTCCCCTCTTTGCGTAATAAAACTCGTTTAAGACGGGAGCGTAAGTCGTTCCGAGTAATAACTCACCTTTGTAGCTCAAGGCCACACAAACGGAAAAAAGCGGGTTTCTGTTGGCAAAATTCCCGCTTCCATCTAAAGAATCAACAATCCACAAGTAATCTGACCCTTTATCTTTAAATCCCGATTCTTCTGTTAATATACTGTGCTGAGGATACTCTTTCTCTATCTCCCCTACAATCATCTCATCTACTATCTTGTCGTACTTGGTCACCACCTCTTTGCTTCCTTTGCGCACAGCAACAAGATCCTCTTCTTCTTTAAAATATTTAAAAAGATCCTCTCCCGCTTTTTGAGTTATGTTTTTGATAAACTGTTCCATTTTTAAAGAAAGGGCTTCACTATTGGAAGCCCTTTGTTTTTTGTGATGTTGTCCATTTACGGACTATGATTTGCTAAAGATAGCAGGTAAATCTGTTAATGGACAACATCACTCCCTCCTGCTTTTAATTTACTACCATCACCTATTCCTGTCAAGTGAAATGAAAAGAGGCGCCTTCTTAAAAAACAGAAGACGCCTTTTGGTGACTCTAAAGAACAAGAAATTCTTGTGCTTCATCGGCGTCTATCTCCACCTTGGAGATAAATCTCCTTATCTGCACATAAAATTCCACGCTGTCGTTTCTCCTGCCAATCCCCAGTTTTGAAATCTCAATATAGGGAGCGGCGCTGGAAATGGCGCTGTTGTATATCATCTCCTGCGCGGATAATCCCGAATCATCAGAGAGAAGGTCTTTTGCACGGACATAGTGATCGGGATCTAGGGCATTCTCGTCTATTATCTCGTCAAACTCGTGACGACAAAAGAGGGTGTCATCCTTGCACACAACATCCACATAAAGACGCGGATGTTTTTTGTTGTCATTCTGGACAAAAAGATAAAGAGAAAAC
>CAZPZV010000006.1:0-5157 GCA_964591185.1 uncultured Candidatus Saccharibacteria bacterium
TCAGCCAAAGCAGTACCAACTGCGGTGAAAGCAAGAGAGAAAGCAACAACACCCACTACGATTTTTTTTGTTAACTTACTCATTTTACTCTTTTAGCAGATCGTGTTTTAAACACAATCCGCGGTTAATTTAAACAACACTTTATACTCTGTCGTTGCCGACCACCCCTGCACCGCGAAGGATGCATGGGATAACGACTCGCTTCTTTTAATTTCCGTATTTTTAAAAATAAAAGACATTCAATCAATTTATCTAAGACTTAAGAATATGTCAAGTACTCTTTCATAATCCTCATTCTCGAAAGCTTCCTCTGCCTCAGAGAAAAGCTCTCTCTCCTCTTTGTTGAAAAGAGAATATGCTCTTTCCATCTCTAAAAGAAGATGCTCAGCAATCTCTTTGTCATTAAGCCTTCTCTCATTCATTACACCTATACTATCATCAACCATGGTGGCCATAACATAGCTTCCCAACACTTCTTTCTGAATCTGCTTGTACTGCTTTTCTACTTCTCCCAGTTCATAATAAATGTTTTCCATCTGAGCAGCGGTAAACTCTCTCTTTTCCGTAACATCTTCTTCTGCAGCTATCATTACTCCTCCGTTTCCTTCTTCCGCAGTGTGATATCCTTCCTCATAAAGGGGAGCTACCACTGTCTGCAAAAGACCCATACCAAGGAAAAGAACAAACGCACCCGTAAGGGCCATGGCGGGACGAAACAACACAGAAACAGAGGATTCCTCCTCAACAAACTGCTTTCTCGTCGAAGAAACCCAAGCTTTACTGGGTTTAATTTCTTTAAGCAGTTCTATTTTTCTGATTGTTTCTTTTTCCATAATTCTTTTCCTTCTTACCTAAGTAGACGTAAAAGAAGAGTTTTTGTTACACCTACTCTTCCAACTCTTTTCTTAAAGCGGAAACCGCACGGTGTATCGTCACCCTTATATTCGTCTCCGACTTCCCCATAAGCTCAGCAATCTCCTCTACGGTCAGTTCGTTTAAGTAGTACCAGATAACAACGTTCTGGTAATCATCGTTTAGTTTTTTTAACGCCACCCGCACCCTTTCCATCTCTGAATCTATCTCTGCCCTTTCGTCAGCCCTTTTCTCTTTGTCTTCCAAGACAACATCTTCCACCGGAATACTTTCTTCACGTTTTCGGCGGTAGTAATCGATAAGCAGATTACGAGCTATCTTGTAAGCGTAGGCTCGCGGATTCTTTACTCTTCCGTATGATCCTTCTCTCTTCAGTGTTTCCCATACACGCAAAAAAGTTTTTGAAGTAATGTCATCCGCCTCATCTCTTGAACCAAGCTTAAGAAAGACAAAGCGGTAGATCTGCTCTACATTGTCGTCATATATCTCCTCAAATCTGTTCTTTTTCCTGAAAAACATAGTTATTGTCCTAATATAATTTAAGGGCTATTTTAACCTATTTTACCTTAATTTCAATGGGACATTGATGGGACATTTGCCAAATTCTGCTTTTGTCCTATTAATGTCCTACCGCTGTCCGCACTGAAGAATAGTATGTCCTATTACCTTTTCCAGACCTTTGTACCACTCCTTTCTCTAAAAGAGTGTTCAAATCTCTACGTAAAGTTCTTTTGGTTACTTTGGGAAAGATCTCTTGTATATCCTTTACCTGCACCTGATCATTCTTTTCAATAAAAGCAATAATGTCTTCTTGTCTTTTGTTTAACTGCACATCTTCTTTCTTCTCTTCAACCTCCGGCAGTGACTCTTTTTTCTCTTCCACGCCAATACTTTCTTTTTCTGTCTCTCTTAACTCTTTGCGCGAAAGATCATTAAACTCTTCCACTTCTTTTTTAATCACCAAGTACTCATCAAATATCTCTACTATCTCTCTTCCCAAAACCCAATCCTGTTTCTTGGCAAGCTGGAGAAGAACATCCAGTATCTCGATATTTCTTTCCACGTTAAAGGCGGCCTCTCTTTTTTCTTTCGGCCCGCCTTCCAGTATAACAACCAAATCAACTAGTATCTCATCAGCAACACCTCTTATCTTATGCCGCAAAGCTTCCTGTTTAGGAAAAAGAAGTGTAAGACGATACAGCTTGTTGGTTAACTCTATGAAATATCTCTTATCCATCAGCGAAAAAAAGAAGGCAGGCCTAATCTCTCTTGTAAACACAAGAGAAAAATCTTTGTAGAAAACTACAATAGAAGACCTCCCCTCCTTATATAATAGAAATGGTTACAATTTAAAACCTTACGCATTATACCACGAGAGGTTAATATAGCAAACAAAAAGCAGGGAACAAGCGCCCTGCTTTTTACACTAACTCTTAAAACTCGCTCTTTATATCTTCCAACTCATCTTCTATAGTATCAAGTTCTCTTATCAACTGACTCTCTATCATTTCCAACTCAATCTCTAGTTTGTGCAACTCTCTTTCCATATCAATCTCTCGCGGATATTTAAAGAAAGCAAGAACTATAAGCAAGACCAGAGTAACAACAAGAAACAGTATAAACCATCTTTCTTTATTCATATTAATTTAACGAGTCCTGTAAAAGAGTATTAGCCTCCCTTACTTTAGACTGAATATTACCAATGATCTCTTTTCTGATATTCTGATGGTCGTCTTTGATCATTTGAATGGCTTCAGAGAAAGAGCTTCCCATACCCTCAAAAGAATCAAAGGATATTTCATAAAGCGCTCCTTCTTGCAAAAGAACCTCATCACGCGCTATATCAATTTCCCTTCTTGCTTCCATTAATTTTTCATATACATCAGTCATATCGGATCCACTAATCTCTTCAATCTTTTCTGTTCTTTCTTCAGCTTTGTCGATAAGTCTTTCCATTTGATTAAGGATGTTCATATAAGAAGAGGAAAGGCGCATATTGATCATATTAATACTTCTTCCCATATTGTTCACCCTTTCCTCTAAAGCTTCATTTATCTTACTGCGAACCTCTTCAGATATTCCCACTCTGTACTGTTCTACTCTTTCCATGTTCGCCTCCCTTATCCTCTTCGACTCTTCCAAGGCACTCTCCATGCGAGAGGTAGCCTCTTCGCGCAAAGACTCTCTGTGAGAATCAACCATAATTCTTCTTTCCTCAATACTGGAAGAGATGATCTCTTCTCTGTACTCTCTTGCTTTACTTCTGCTTTGTTCCACCCTTTCCAGAATATCTTCCATGTGCACGGAGATATGTCTGCTTGCTCTTTCCTGATAAGGAACTTCTGCCGGAGCAATACCAGCTACGGAAAAGGGCAGAACAAGAAAAATAGAGATTGTTAAAAATCTATACATGTTTTTGTTATTAATAATAATTAAAGACCTTAATATAATATATCATAAAAAATTAGCTTTTGTCCAGAAGTAAAACGCCCCTGGTATATGTAACATATACCAGAGGCTTGTGAGATTACTTTTTGACAACGGGAATGTAAAAGTTCCCGTGTGTCTTAAAAATATAACCAAGAGAAAGATGTAACTGAAGCAGTCCCGCCTTTGGGAAAATTACCGGAAAACTCCATTTGTCATTGTCTTCATGAGGGGATCCCAAAACAACAAGCGGACCTGTTGGATGAAAAATTTTACAGAATCCTAACACTTCCCGAATACAAGCAGGATAACATTCTGCACGATCTATTCGAGAATATGTAGTCCTTAAGTCCAACAAACTTCCTTCTTTGTCAAAAAAGGGAGGTAACAATCTCATCATGACATTTTCAACTCCCTTTTTGTTTGTTGGAAAATCAACGTTGGTAATCGAAAAAGGAAGCACTACTCCCGCGATGAAAGCACGATACATAATGGTCGTATCATAATCAACGATAAATCTGTAAGCTTCGTTTTCCGCAATATCTTTCAACGACATGGACGTTGCATTCCTGTAACTCTTTACAACTTCTTTGATTTTTTCCATTTCAACAACCCTCCTTGTAATTGAATGGTTATATGTTAAGTGTGCGACGATATTATGACATATAGTTCTTTTTTTGTCCATAGCAACGTTTGACAAAAAAACACCATTTCATTTAAAATCTGTAAAAAGCCCATGAAAAGAAAACCACTCATAGCACTGATTGTGGCGGGAGCAATCACTCTCCCCTTTCTTTATACTCAAACAACAAACAAGGGAAACTTTACAGATGTAAGGAATGCAACCATATCCCTTGTTTCCAGGGTTACTCCTTTTGGTGTGGATATAGGGAGTGCCAAAAGAAAAAGAGAAACACTCATTACTTTGAAAGAAAACACTTCTTCCGCAAAGGAAGATTTTTTCATTAGAGCACTAAGTGTAGAAAAAGAAACAAGAGGAACGGCAACCGAGTGCTCTCCCGGACAGATAAATATAAACAGTGCATCAAAAGAAGAACTCACAAAGATATCGGGAATAGGTCCAACAAGAGCGGAAAGCATAATTAATAACAGAGAGATCTACTCTCTGGAAGGCCTTACAGATATTTCCGGAATCGGAGAAACAACATTACAAAACATCAAAGAACAAGGAATTGCCTGCACCAAAGGAGAAACAAAGACAAAGGAACCTCAAGAAGAAGCAGAAGAAGAAAGACCAAGCAAAGTAGAACTAAACAGTGCAACAAAGGAAGAATTAACCTTTCTCACGGGCGTAGGAGAGGTAACTGCAAATAATATAATAAAATACAGAAAGAAGCACCCTTTTCAAAACTTAAGCCAACTAACAGAAGTTCCCGGAATCGGTGAAGCAACACTAAAGAACATTAAAGAACAAGGATTAGCGCATGTAGAGAAAGCCCAAGAGGAAAACCAAGAGGAAAAAGAAGTAAGCAAGATAGAGCTAAACAGTGCAACAAAGGAAGAACTTGCTCTCCTCATCGGTGTCGGTGAAGCAACTGCAGAAAATATAATAAAATACAGAGAAAAATCTCCCTTTAAAAACATAGATCAATTAACAGAAGTTCCCGGAATCGGTGAAGCAACACTAAACAATATTAAAGAACAAAATCTAGTACATGTAGAGAAAACAAAAGAAGAAGAAAACAAAGAAATCGAAGAAGATAAAAAAGAAGAAGTACAAGAAAAAGAAGAAAAAACAAAAACAGTAAAAAAGATAAATGAAAATACTGAGGAAAAAGAAGAAAAACCGAGTAAAGTAGAGTTAAACACTGCCACGAAAGAAGAACTAACCCTCAT
>CAZPZV010000006.1:5257-10103 GCA_964591185.1 uncultured Candidatus Saccharibacteria bacterium
TTTCAAAACATAGACCAACTCACCGAAGTGTCAGGTATAGGAGAAACAACACTAAAAAACATCAAAGAACAGGGATTGGCTTACATAGATTAGTTTGCCCCGACTCCCACTTTTTTGTTTTTTGATTTAAGTGACTGAAAGACTACTTCCCCTTTTACCATTTTCACGGAGATTCTTTCCGCACCGTTAACTTCTCCGGAAATAATGCTTAAGGCAAGTGGATTGAGTATTTTTGTTTGAATAATCCTTTTCAAGGGACGTGCACCCATGTCATGATCAAAGCCTTCAGTGGCAAGCATCTCTTCCACACTGTCTTTAAACTCCACCACCACACCGTTCTTTTTCTCTACTCTCTTCTTTACTCTTTCCAGTTCCAAACGAACTATCTTTCTCACATCTTCCCTGCTGAGGTGATTAAAGATAACAATATCGTCTATCCTGTTCAAAAACTCTGGGCGGAAGGTTTTCTTTAAGGCTTCCATAACCTTGTCTTTGAGGTTGTCTCTTTGTGAGTCCTCTTCTTCTTTGGCATCAAATCCCAAGTTTTCACTTTCCGTAATATACTCCGATCCCGCATTGGATGTCATGATAATAATGCTGTTCTTGAAAGAGACTGTTCTTCCCTTAGAATCAGTAAGTCTCCCATCTTCAAGTACTTGCAGGAGAATGTTAAAAACTTCCGAATGAGCTTTTTCTATCTCGTCTATAAGGATGACGCTGTAAGGTCTTTTTCTGACAATCTCACTTAACTGACCGGACTCTTCGTAACCAACATAGCCCGGAGGAGCTCCTACCATCTTGGAAACGGAGTGCTTCTCCATGTACTCACTCATATCTAGTCGCACTAAAGCATCCTCTTTATCAAAAAGAAACTCTGCCAGTGCTCGAGCCGTCTCTGTCTTACCTACACCGGTGGGACCGAGAAAAAGGAACGATCCCAAAGGACGACCCTCTTCAGAAACCCCTGCACGAGAACGACGAATAGCGTTAGAAATGGCACTTATGGCCTCACTTTGCCCAACAATACGACGGGAGATGATCTTCTCCATTCTTTCCAGTTTATTCGCTTCTTCTTCCAGCAAGTTAGTAACCGGAATTCCCGTCCAACGGGAAACAACGGAAGCAACATCTTCCTCTGCAACAG
The DNA here is from genome assembly GCA_964591185.1 of uncultured Candidatus Saccharibacteria bacterium. Lineage (GTDB taxonomy): Bacteria > Patescibacteriota > Minisyncoccia > Minisyncoccales > PWPS01 > T1SED10-78. The sequence goes on from CAZPZV010000006.1 coordinate 6,402, forward strand.
ACTCTTTTAGTATCGGTTTTTCTTTTTGCAGTGTCTTTAACTTCTTCTCTGCAGATTTCAACTCTTTAAGAAGTTCCGGTATTCTGCCGTACTTTATCTCCGCCACTCTTTGCAGATCAGCCTCCTGTGCAGCTCTTTCCGACTCGTATCTTAACTCGTCTATCTCGTTCTTGATACCCTTAATGCGAGAGATAGACTCTTTTTCCGCATTCCATCGTGCTTCAAGAGAGGATTCTTTTTCTTTCAGATCAGCCAGTTCACGGTCTATTACTCTCACTCTTCTGTTTGAAGTATCATTCTTTAAAGATTCTCTTTCTATCTCCAAGCTTTGTATTTCTTTTTTCAAATCCTCCAGAAGCGAAGGCTGTGACTCCACTTCTAATCGCAAACTGCTCATCGCCTCATCCATCAAATCCACCGCTTTGTCAGGAAGAAAACGGTCGGTAATGTAGCGAGAAGAAAGTTCCGCTGACGCTTTGAGCGCAGAATCTTCTATTTTTACTCCGTGATGCAGTTCATACTTCTCTTTTATACCTCTGAGGATAAGCATCGTTTCATCTATGGTCGGCTGCTCTACGTGTACCGGCTGAAATCTCCTTTCCAGCGCCGTATCCCTCTCTATATACTTCTGGTACTCTTTTAGTGTGGTTGCACCGATAGCACGCAGTTTGCCTCGTGCAAGATCGGGTTTTAAGAGATTGGAAGCATCTATCGATCCCTCAGCTGCTCCAGTTCCGATAAGGGTGTGCAGCTCGTCAATAAAAAGGATGTACTTGTCCTCGTCTTGTTTTATCTCTTTAAGTAAAGCCTTCATGCGATTCTCAAACTCACCGCGGTAACGCGTTCCGGCAACCAAAGAACCAAGATCCAAACTGATCACTTCTTTGTTTTTCAAGCTCTCCGGAACATCCTTTCTGGCTATCCTTTGCGCCAACCCTTCAACAATGGCCGTTTTACCCACGCCCGCCTCCCCAACAAGAACAGGATTGTTTTTTGTTCTTCGGGAAAGTATCTGCATCAAGCGTCGCATCTCGCCCTTGCGCTCCACTACCGGATCTATCTTTCCGTTACGTGCCATCTCTGTAAGGTTGTTGGTGTATTTCTCAATAACCTGCATTTTGGCCTCCGGATGGGGATCATCTACCTGATGACCTCCGCGCAGATCTTTAAACATATCCCTTGCCGTAGAGTAGCTTAAAATATTCATCTCCTCGGGATCGGGGCCACCCTTCCCCGGAGAAAGAAAAGAAGCTCCTTCCAGTATATCTCTCGTCCTCATATCTGAGGAAAGAAGGGAAAGAAAAAGGTGTTCTATGGAAACAAACTTGTCTTCCATGTCTTCCGCTTCTTCACCGGCAACTTTTAAGACTTTAGCCATTTCCTGAGAAAGATAAAGCTGCCCTTCCATGGACTTTTCCACAGGGGGTTGTTTTACTGTTTTAATGATACGATCAACTCTCTTCTCTAAGGCGACTATATCCACTCCCATTCTTTCCAAAAGGTTAACTACTATACTTTCTTCCTGTGAAAGCAGGGCTTTGAGTAAGTGCAACGAATCAATCTGCTGTTGTCCTTCTTTTTGCGCTATTTTCTGCGAAAGAAGAACCGCCTGTTGCGCTTTGTGTGTAAAATTGGCACCGGGCATTGTAGACATATTTATCTTAAATTATACTTATACAGTACCATATCCGACTCGAAAAATCAATATCTGCGCTCTCCAAGAACAACATCTATCACAATCTCTTCTCCATCACGGAAAACAGTTAAAGAAACCTTTTCCCCTGGATCATAATTGGTAATAGCTCGAGCCAGATGATTATCTTCGTCAATACGTGTTTGGTTTAGTTTTAAAATGACGTCACCTTCCTTTAGTTCCACTTCTTCAGCGGCGGAACCGGGCTCGATAGCCGGCTCTCCAAGCCCTCCTTTAACTATCAACGCTCCATGAGAAACATCAACATCCTTCTCTTCATCCACCATTACATAGCGTATTCCTAAGAAAGGATAAACAATCTCTCCTTCCTCTTTCGCTCCACGAATAGCGCGCATAGCGTCTTCTATGGGTATGGCAAATCCTATATTCTGCGCACCGATGGCCATAGCCGTATTTATTCCAATAACTTCTCCATCCAAATTAAGCAGAGGGCCTCCGGAGTTACCGCGGTTTATTCCTGCATCGGTCTGAATAACATTATCAAGAGAAACTGTTTTTATGCCATCAGTAGCAAAAACATCCCTACTCAATCCAGAGACAACACCCACACTAACCGTGTTGCGCAACTCTCCCAGAGCATTTCCGATAGCAATAGCAGTCTGTCCCACACGAAGATCACTAGAATCACCTAAAGAAACCACGGGAAGATCACTATTCTCTATCTTTAAGACTGCCAGATCACGTACAGGATCAATAGCAAATATTTCCGCGGAAAACTCTCTTCCGTCTTGAGTAAAAACCATATACTGGGCATCCTCGTCACGGATTACATGACGATTGGTAAGAATCAAACCGTCTTCAGAGAAAACAAACCCACTCCCTCCTCCTATATCCAAACGTCTTTCCGCTCCACCACGAAAAAATTCACTCATATCCTTGGAAGCGATAATACTCACCACGGAAAGAGAAGCCTCTTCAGAAACGGAAACTATCCTGTCTTCGTGAGAAACAATACTCTCCTGCTTTAAGACAACTCCTAGCGTAGTTCCGACAAAGATAAGGAGGAAAGAAAAAAACAGTACTGCTAATAATTTTAATATCTTCATACACAGTCAGTATACTCAACTAAAGAGGAGGTGTCAAAAACTATTTTTTCTCCAAAAAATCTAGAAGTTGTTGACAGTAAAAACTATAATCCCTTAAACACTCTTCAATTGAAGAGTAGATCATTTCATGCTTTGTGTTGTCATAATCATGAACAAGAACATTTCTAGTGCCTACGCTTCTTGATATCTTCTCTCCAAAATCCTTGGAATAAACATCTATTTCCGCCAAGGCCATAAAAGTATCCTTATAACTCTTAGGTGTGAGATCGTCTTTTGGCAAAAGTTCCGATATTAAATACTGATTAATATCAATAGCTCTGTTAATAATTCTTTCCAAAAAACCTTTCCATAGCCGCTTGTTTTATAAAATCGGCAGATATATCCTCAAAAGACTCTCCCTTAAAAACACTAATCTTTTCCAAGTCATCCTCGATCAGTAATATTTTTCTTTTTACAAAGTTTTTATTAATCATTTTCTTTCAGCTTCTCCTTTATGTGTTCTTGTTTTCTTCTTATCAAAAGATCCTCTAAACGAAAAAGTGATTTAGCGTCATGATACTCCCTGAAGCTAAATGCTTTCATCTCCTCATAAGCCATGTCGTTCCCTCCCAAAAACTCTCCCTTGCACATTACCTCATATCTCAAAAGAATATCTTCCGTAATCATATCGGTAAGGTCTATCTTGTAATCAGGAACACCAAGAGCATCAGACAATCCTTGCAGTATCTCTGAGTAACTGTCCATGTTATTTATACTCATCCCTTTCTTCATAAGCACACCTATATCAATGTCACTATCCTCTCTTGCTCCCCTTGAACCAAACAAAACCACAAAGCTTATCCCGCTCTTTTCTATGAAACGATTCAACTTTTTTTTGTCTACCATCATACAAATTAAACTCTAACAAAAAAGAGGTTGTCCTGCAAGAACAACCCCTTTCAT
>CAZPZV010000006.1:10203-28529 GCA_964591185.1 uncultured Candidatus Saccharibacteria bacterium
CCTTAAGTATTCCTATCTCCCGGGTTCTCTCACGCACGGAAGTGTACATAGTATTAGCTATACCTATTCCACCGATAACAATGGAGATGCTGGCAAAAGCGAAAACGGCTACCTGCAACACTCCCATTATACTCCCCACCATATCAGAAACCGTATCACTGGAGATAACGGAAAAAGAAGGAGAGTCCTCTCCCCTTTCTCTTATCACCGTTTCTTCCAGTGCATAAGTGATGTCTCTCTCTACCGACTCTGTATCATAACCCTCGGCAACCCGCGCCATAGCAAAATAACTTCCTTCTCTTATACCAGTCACGCTACGAAAATCCTCTGAGTCCATAAAAATAGCGAGATCACGATCTCTCGCACCAAGAGAACGCATAACTCCGGCAACAGTAAACTTGCCCCCTTTTATGGTCAACTGATCACCAACCCTCACATCTTGGAAAACATCCTTGGGCACCAGGTTTCCGATTATAACCTCCCTTCTTCCCGGACGAGGGAATCTTCCCTCAACAACATCCCACCCCATGTCTTTTTTTAGTACGTCCATTCTAGAAAAAGGAAAACTGAGAAGAAGGCTGGCTTCCACTTCGTCACCATGACGCACCACCTCCATTCCCCGAAGAAAACCAAGAACGGTATCAACTCCTGAAACCCTCTCTATTGTTTCCAAATCCCTGTCATTTAGCATCGCCCCTCCCATTATAGCTGTCATCATATCCGAACCACTGCCGGGAAAGACCATGATCAAGTTGCCTCCCATCATATCCAGCTCGCTCATGATAGAGTTTTTCACTCCCTCACTCAGAGAAATAAGGGAGATAACCAAGAATATACCTATAACCACACCAACAACAGTAAGCCAACTGCGCACAGAACGAACACGCAGGTTTTTTATAGCAATGCGAAAATACTCTTTTATCATGCTACTCGTATCTTAAGGCATCCACCGGCTGCATTCTGGAAGCGGCACGTGCAGGAAGAAATCCGGAAACACAACCGATAAGAAAAGAGAATATCAACCCGAAAAGAATAAGGGAGGGTGATATGTGCGCTTCAATGGGAAACATGGATCCTTCTCCTATGTAAAACTCCACGCCTTTAGCTAATCCCACTCCCAAAAGAACGCCCCCAACGCCTCCGATAAGGCCGATTATTCCCGACTCCACCAAAAAGATAGAAGTGATGTGATTTCTTTTCGCTCCCACAGCCTTAAGTATTCCTATCTCCCGGGTTCTCTCACGCACGGAAGTGTACATAGTATTGGTTATACCTATTCCACCGACAATAATAGAGATGCTGGCAAAAGCGAAAACAGCTATCTGCAGTACTCCCATTATGTTTCCCACTATATCGGAAACGGCATCGCTGGAAAGCACGGAAAAAGAAGGAGAATCCTCTCCTCTTCCCCTTATCCTCGTATCTTCCAGGGCATAAGTAATATCTCTTTCCACCGACTCTATGTCATAGCCTTCGGCAACTCGCACTATCGCTATGGGAGTTCCTTCTCTTTTCCCTGTTATACTACGAAAATCAGAAAGATCCATAGGTATGGCCAGATCATCTTCCCTGTTTCCCAGAGAACGCATAATCCCTGTAACGGTAAACTTGCCCCCTTTTATGGTTAACTGATCACCAACTTGCAGGTTGGGAAAAACGTCTTTGGGAACCAGATTACCGACCATCACTTCTCTTCTTCCGGAATAAGGAAACCTTCCCTCAACAACATCCCACCCCATATCTTCCCTTACAATGGAAAGACCGGAGTCGTAAGATATGCCGTAAAGGAGAGACATGCTCGTCTCTTGTTCGTGACGAACCATCTCTGAAGTCCAGGGCATCTCTAAAACAGCATCAACGCCACGAACCCTTTTTATGGCGTCAATATCTCTGTCTTCAAGCTCTAATCCTCCGATAAGGGTGGTCATCATGTCCGATATATCCCCGGGAACAACCATAATCAAGTTGCCTCCCATCATGTCCAACTCGCTCATAATAGTGTTTTTCATTCCTTCACTTAGAGAAACAAGAGAGATAACCAAAAATATGCCGATAACTATACCGATAATAGTAAGCCAACTGCGCATGGAACGCACACGCAAATTCCTTACAGCGATGCGAAAATACTCTTTTATCATACTATTTTTCCGTCCTTGATTCTTATCACCCGATCGACATAAGAAACAAGCTCCTCGTCATGAGTAACAACGATAATAGTTTTCCCTTTTTTATTTAAATCCTTTAAGATGCTCATTATCTTTTCCCCTGTCTTAGAGTCCACGTTTCCCGTAGGCTCATCGGCAACGATAACATCGGGCTCATTAACTAAAGCACGAGCAATAGCGACGCGTTGTTTTTCACCTCCGGAAAGCTCTCCGGGACGGTGATCTGTACGCGAACCAAGTCCCACCGACTGCAAAAGAGAAGTCGCCTTCTTTTCCCTTTCTTCACGAGAAGTTCCCTGAAAAATAGTCGGAATTACAACATTTTCCAGTGCAGTAAGGTGCATCAGGAGGTTGAACTGCTGAAAGATAAAGCCTATCTTTTTCCCTCTCACGGAAGCAAGCTCATCTTCATTCATAGAAGAGACATCATCGCCCTCAAACCTAATACGCCCCTCTGTAGGGGTGTCTAAACAACTCATCATATTAAGTAGTGTTGATTTTCCCGATCCACTGGGGCCGAGCACAGCGATAAACTCACCTTCATCTATACTTAAACTGACACCACGAAGCACTTTTACGTCTATTTTCCCCAAGTTATAGATCTTCCACACATCTTCCATTTCCAGCAGCTTATTCATAGACCACGTCACCTTCGTTAAGTCCGGAAAGTACCTCCATTACACCTCCCGTAGCACGAACACCCACTTCTACTTCTTTTTCCACTACTCTTCCGTTTTCCTTTACCTTAGCTATACGTTTTCCATCTCTTCTCTCCAGAAAACGGTCGGGAACGGTAAGAGCACCTTCTTTTTTTGCGGTAATAATAGTCAAGTCACAACTCATCTCTGCCATGGTCCTTTCCGGAAGATCGTCAACCTCCACCTCTATTTTGTAATAAACAACGTTGTTTATCACTCTCCCCGTTTCGTTTATAAAAGAAACTTCCCCATTATAAACTTCTCCGGGAAAAGCAACCAGCTCCACTTCCACCGGATTTCCAATATTCATTTTAACGATATCCCCTTCGTAGATATCCGCTTCCACATAGAAACGATCATCGGAAACAAGGGTAACAAAAGGAGTTCCAAGAGAAACAAGCTCTCCCGCCTTCCCGTGTATCTGCGCTACACGTCCCGCAGAAGGAGCTCTGAGCACAGTATCTTTTATACGCTCCTCAACAAGAGAAACACTCGCCTCTGCTCTACGCACGGCACTCTCCCTTTCTCTCACCTCCTCCTCTAACGGAGAAGCAGTAACACGATCCAGATCCCTTTGCGCTCTTTCTACTGCATTTTCCGCTGAAGAAACAGCTGAACGGGCATTATTTAAACTAGCATCCGTCTCTGCGCGCACAGAAGAAACACTTTGAGCAAGAGAAGTAATAGTATCCATGTCAGTAATGGTCTGCGTTTCTCTGGCACGCATGATATCCACCACATCCGAAGAGAGATCGTGAGTATCGCTCTGTGCCGCATCTATAATATCTTCCACCCCCTCAAGAGCTAATCGCAAACTGCCTCTCATCTCCCTTAAAGCTTCGTCTTTCTCCTCAAAAGAGAGATCCTCTCTTGCCACACTGCTGTACTTTTGCACATCAAGCAAGGCGTTGTATATCTTGTCCCTTCCCCTTCTTGCCTTGGCCGCCTCAAAGGTAACAAAACTTCCAAAGTAATCGTCTATAAAGTCCGCAGCCTCTTCCGAGGTAACTTTCAGTCGTAGGTAGGCGGAAGAAACTCTCGAAGGAACATCTTTGTAAGCGGAAGAAAGTGACTCTTCAACGCTTTTTTCGGTGTCCCGAAGAGATCTTTCCGCGGAAAGGAGAGAGTCCTCTGCAGAAGAAACAGCTGCACGCGCTATATCCACTTCTTCATCTCTGCTTCCCAAAAGCAGTCTTTGTAAGGCGATCTCCGCTGTTCTTTTTGCTTCTTTTGCTTCTTCCAGTTGCAAGAGAAGAGAGCTGTTTTCCAGTCTGGCGATAACGTCCCCCTTTTGCACCAGTTCATTTTCGGAAACAAGAACAGAGTCAACTCTTCCCGCTTCTTTAAAGCTAAGGTTGAAAGTATCCCCTTTCTTTACCGATCCCGTCTCAAATATCTCTTCTGTTACACTGGATCGTGTAACGGTATAGCTCTCTCCGCTTCCATCATTGCCGGCAAAAAAGAGAAAGTAACTTGCTAAAACCACCAAAACACCTACAACTATGTATATAATCTTTTTTTTCATATAGCTAACTTATTACGTTTGTTTATATAATATAACACGAAAAGATAGAGAATAAAAACAAAAAACGGAGAAACTCCCGTTATCTGCAAGGCGGCAAAAGGAAGAAGAGAAACGGTCTCGATAACCCAAAAAACAAAGGAAAGCAAAAGTTGTGCCGGAAAGGCAAGAAGAGAAGATGCAGTAAGAGCGCCGATAACACCGAAAACAAAGATAAAAGGAAGCAAAGGAACGATAAGCAGATTGGAAACAACAGTAAAAAGCGGAAAGTTGCCAAAGTTGTAAATGATAAGCGGGGCGGTAAAAAGGGTCGCGGAAAGAGTAACGCAAATCATGTCACAAAGCCGCTCTCTTTTTTCCAGCAAACGCACCACCACTCTGCGCACAGAAAAAAGCCATCCTTCTTTTACCTCTAGAGGAAGCGTGGTAAATCCTTCTTTTAGCAAGGGGAAAAGAAGAATAATGCCCAAAACGGCAAGAAAAGAAAGATGAAAACCGACATCGTAAACCAAAAGAGGATTAAAAAAGAGCATCAGTGCAGCGGCAAAGATTAAAGAGCGCAAAGAAAAAGCGGTTGAGTTTATCGCTTTAGAGAAAAGAAGCAGAGAGCCCATCACTCCCGCGCGTACTGCAGAAGCGGGGGCACCAACAAAAAAGACAAAAAGAACGATAAAAACTATGGAAGCAAGAGAAGCGTAACGACGGGAAAAGAAAAAAGTAAACAAAGAAAAAAGAAGCGAAGAAACAATAACAATGTGCATTCCGGAAACTGCGGTGATGTGACGCACTCCGGCGATGCTCAGTTTTTCGTTGAGCTCATCACTAAAAGAAGTACGATCCCCCATAGTCATCGCTTCTAAAAGAAAAACTTGCGGAGGAGAGATGGCACGGTGCATCCTTTCTTTGAAAACTTCTCTTAAATTAAATAAATAAGTATAAAAAGACTCTTCTCTGTCCACTACTTCTATTTGAGGATAATAACAAATGTAATATATCCCCTCTTTTCTCAGATAGCGCTCGTAGTAAGAAGGAGAAGGTTTCCTTAAATCACAATCAACTCTCAGCAAATCACCGTGGGTGTAGGGAGTGTGACGGTCAAGAAAGAGCAGTACGGAAAAGCGGTCAAGAGAAACGGCAATCTCGCTGCGATCTCCTTTCTTCTCTATCGAAGTAACTGAACCCTCAAAGGGAACTTGCAGGGAAGGAGAGAAGCTTTCCGCAGAAAGAAAGCAAAGAGCACCGAAAAGGAAAAAGAGAAGAGAAAAAACAGACAAAACACGGGAACGGTAGAGGTAATAAAAGAAAAAGGGAATCAAAAAACCGAGCAAAATGCCCGGAACAGAGAAAAATACACCAGCGATAAAAGAGAGAGCAAGAACAGAAAAAACCTTGGAAAGAGTCATTTAAAACCCTGTAGCGATAACTGTTACGCTTATCTCTCCTTCTTCCAGTTCTTTGTCTTCAACCGCCCCAAAAATGATACTCGCATCCGCAGAGATGTGTTTCTTGATTACATCGGCAATCTCATTTACTTCGGAAAGACTAAGGTCGCTTCCTCCGCTAACGTTAAATAAAACTCCTTTGGCGTTCTTGCAGGAAACATCAACAAGAGGTAAGTCCAAGGCGTTGAGTACCGCTTCTTCGGCACGACGCTTGCCTTTCGCCTTGCCTTTGCCGAAAAGAGCCGATCCGGAGTTCTTCATGATTGCTTTTACGTCGGCAAAATCAATATTAATTATTCCGGGAAGAATTATGAGGTCGGAAATGCCCTGCACCGCCTGACGGAGGATCTCGTCACAGTACCAGAAAGCATCGGAAAGGGTTACATTGGGAGTTAAGCTGCTCAGTAAACGGTCGTTGGAGATGGGAATAAGGGTGTCAACTTTGTTTTTAACCTTTTCCAATCCCCTTTTAGCTATTTTCGCTCTCTCTTTTCCTTCAAAAGAAAACGGGGTGGTAACTACGGCAATGGTAAGAGCTCCGCTTTTTTTGGCTATATCCGCTACTGCCGGCAGTGCACCCGTTCCTGTTCCTCCGCCAAGACCGCAGGAAAGAAAAACCATGTCCGCATCTTTTAACGCTTCTTCTATGTCGCTCCTGTTTTCTTCCACAGCACGTGTAGCAATCTCCGGATTCATCCCTGAACCAAGTCCCTCTGTAAGCTTTTTTCCTATGCGTATTTTTTTATCTGCTTCTGTACCTTTAAGGTCTTGAAAATCGGTATTAATGGCGATAAGTTCCACTCCTTTTATGTCGCACTGTGACATCCTGGAAACAACATTTCCTCCTGAACCACCTATGCCCACCACTTTTATCTTGGGAATCTTTGTCATGGTATAAAAATCTTAAAAAACTTTTTGATCTTCTTTCCCGCTCCTTTAAGGGATTTAAACTCCATCACACCTTCTTCATCTGATTCAGCTCCGTACATAACCAGCCCGCAAAGAACGGAAAGAGACGGATCGCTCTCGATCTGCGAAAATCTTCTCGGAGTACCGATACGACAAGGAAGACCCATCTTCTTTTTTGCAAAATCAACCAGCCCGACAGCATTTGCTCCTCCGCCGGTGAGTACCACTCCCGCCGGAAGAAGCCCTGCACGGGATATCTTTTTCAACTCTTTGTTAATCTCGTCAAACATCTCCAATATTCTGGCTTCAACAATCTTTCTCAAGTCACTGAGCTGAAAAACGACATCTTCCCCTTCAGGTGTCTTGATCTTTTCCTTTTTGCTCTTCTTATCGCCGAATGTGGAAGCGCCGAATTTGTTTTTGATAAACTCTGCAGCCTCTATATTTATCTGTAAACCGATGGCGATATCGTTGCGTATATTATTCATTCCCACAGGAAGAACAGCCGTATGCATAATCTCTCCTTCTTCAAAAACAGCAAGAGACGTTGTTCCTGCGCCGATATCGATTACCGCCACTCCCAACTCCTTTTCTTCCTGTGTGAGCACCGCCTTGGCGGAAGCAACAGGACCTAAAACAAGATCACTGACTTGCAGATCAGCATCAAGAATGGATTTAGTTAAATCTTCAGAGTAACGGGAAAAGCCGCTAATCGCCAGTATCTCCGTCTCCAGCCTCACTCCCTTGAGTCCCAAAGGATCCTTGATTCCCTCTTCTTTGTCTATAATGAATTCACGAGGAACGATCTCCAGTATCTCCCTGTTTGAAGGCAAAGAAAAAGCCTTGGCGGCCTCGATAACACGGTCCACCTCTTCTTGAGATATCTTCTGATCCGCACGAGAGACGGAAACAAGCCCCCTGGAAGAGATAGAGGTTATATGACTTCCATTTATATTGGCGTAAACTTCTTCTACACTGCACTCCGACTCCCGACGCGCCTCTTCTATCGTACTGACTATTATCTTGGAAACTTTTTCCGTATCAGCCACCACTCCTTTACGCATCCCAGAGGAGATGCTTTCTGCCATACCGATAACACGGAAACCCGCATCTTCAGGAGTGGCAATCATCGCCTTAATAGTGCCCGTCCCTATGTCGAGCGCGGTAATTGTAGAAAGTTTACTCATTCCTTTATTTTATTAAAAATTTTACTATCTAGCAAGGAAAGATACCTCTCCTGCTTTTCTTCCATTTCCGGAGAGTGTTCGTATCCTAAAACGTGCAACACTCCGTGGACAAGAACGCGATAAAACCCCATCTTCGCTTCTTCCGGACAGATGATAACCTCTCCCAGATCTTCTCCGTCAAGATAAGAGAAAGAAAGCACATCAGTAGCGGAGTCTTTTCCCCGGCACTGCTTGTTTAAAGCATGCATCTCCTCTTTTTCAATGATCGCGATAGAAATGTTTCCTTTGCAACCTTCTTCTTTGAGCACAAACTCCACCGTCCGAAGAAGAAGATCAAGGTCAACGGAAAAACGAGATAAGTTGTTTATCTCTGTCATTTCTTGCCCATCTTCGCCAGCTTTTCGTACTCCGCTTTCTTTGCTTCCCTTTTTAATGCTTTCTTCTTTTTCGCCATATCACTCAAGGGACGCTCACGGAAACGTCTTTTGCGCGCTTCCTTAATGATTCCGCTCTGCATCACGGAACGTGTAAAGCGGTGCACTAAACTGCTGTTGTTTTCTTTTTCTTTTCTATTTACTTCTAAAGGCATAATTTTAAGCTTGGTTGGACAAAAAGTGCATATGAATATGGAACACCTCTTGACCCCCACCTTTTTCTACGTTTACTGCTAAATTGTATCCCGACCTTTTCACACCAAGTTTTTCGGCCACCTTTTGCGCCACAAAAAACATCTCCCCTACGGTATCCTTGTCTTCCCTTTTTAACTCGTTTACCGAGTCAATATGCTTTTTGGGAATGATAAGGTAGTGTATCTTTGCCGAAGGCTTTATATCCTTAAAGACAAGATAACTGCCATCTTCGTATAAGATGTCCGCAGGAAGCTCTTTGTTTGCTATTTTACAAAAAATGCAATCCATAATCACTTGTTGTTTTTTAATCTTTGCTTAATCTCTTTTATAAGCTCTTTTATCTCTACTTTTTCTTGTGATCCGCTTTCCATGTCACGTATAACCACTCTGTTCTCTATGGCTTCCTCTCTGCCGACAATAATAGTCCACTTCACGGAAAGCTTGTTTGCCTGATTGAGTTGACTTTTCAGTGAATCTTTTCCGATAGACTCGTAAAGAGGAATGCCCGCCTTGCGGAAATCCTCAAATATCTTCAAGCTCTTCTTTTTTGCCAGATCTCCGAGATGCGCCAAGAAAACACTGGCCTTTTCTTTTTCTATCTCCACTCCGGCATTACGCATAGCGAGTATAACACGCTCTACCCCTATCGCCGCTCCCGTTGCAGGAACCTCTCCTCCTCCAAGAAGCTCACTTAGTCCATCATACCTTCCACCGCCTCCCAAAGCAAGGGTTTCTTCTTCTTTAACAAAAAACTCGTAAACCGTTCCCGTATAGTAGTCTAATCCACGTACCAGAAAGGGGTTGAGATCGTAAGGAACTCCTACCTCTTCCAAGCACTCCAGTGTCTTTTTTAAATCCTCGCGACAATCCTTGCACAAGTAATCAATGATCTGCGGGGCGTTTCTTTTCACTTCAATACACTGCTTGCAGTCAAGTACGCGTAAAGGGTTTTTCGTTGATCTTTTCTTGCAATCGGTGCAAAGTTTCGCTTTCTTTAGATACTTTTTCAGGGCACTCTTGAACACACCTCTACACTTGGTATCTCCCATATTATTTATCTCCACTACAACGTTCTTTATTCCCAGATCGGTAAACATTCCGTACAAAGCACAGATTGTCTGCGCATCAAGACCAGGTCCGCTCTTGCCTATCGTCTCCAGTCCAAACTGCCAAAACTGGCGGTATCTTCCTGCTTGAGGACGCTCATAACGGAAAAAGGGTCCAAAGTAAAAGAACTTTACCGGTTGTGACTTGGTATACATATCGTGCTCGATATAGGATCGCATCACCGGTGCCGTTCCTTCCGGACGAAGGGAAAGACTATCTCCTCCCTTGGTTTTGAGAGTGTACATCTCTTTTTCCACTATATCCGTAGAAGCTCCCACTCCTCTGGTAAAAACACGCGTATCTTCTAAAGCAGGTGTCTCTATGCGCTCAAATCCGTAAAAACGGGCAGTCTTTAAAACGGTATCGTATACCTTTTCGAAATAAGCGGCTTTGCTGCCGTAAAGGTCGTGCATTCCACTTGGAGTTTGGAATTTTTGAGGCATGATTTTAATGCTGAGGGGTTTCCACCCACTCGAAAGCTTTAAACAAAGAAATGCGGAAAAACGCTTTTCCGATTATGTTTTCTTCCGGAAGAACTCCCCAGTTGCGCGAATCGTAAGAAGAAAAACGGTTATCACCAAGTACAAAGTACTCTTCAGGAGAAAGTGTCACTTCCGTACTTCCCGGTGTAATGGAGTTCTGCAAGTAATCTTCCTCAAGAACCTCTTTTTCTCCACTCCCTATGCTCACCTCTCCTCCCTTTACTTCAATCGTCTCTCCGGGAAGACCAACAACACGTTTGATGTATCTTATCGAAGAATCCCCCGGATAGCGGAGTATAACAATATCCCCACGCTGGGGATCATTAAAACGGTAAGATATCTGATCCACGAGAAGATAGTCTCTTTCCAGGAAGTTGGGTTCCATGGACACTCCACGAACAACAAATGGCTGGAAAATGAAAAGACGTATGGGAAGAACAATGACCAAGGCGATAAGAACAACCTTTGCTATCTCTACAAAGTAATCCTTTTTCATACGCGGTAATACTAACAGAATTTTTCAAATTTATCAAGAAAGGATATAATGAGACATATGTGGTCAAAAATAAAGAAAAAACTATTTACGGAAAACCCTCAATTTCTAATTGTGGGACTGGGAAATCCCGGTGAAAAATACGAAAACACAACGCACAACTCCGGCTTTCGTGTAGTGGAAAGCTTAAAAGAAAAAGAGGGGTTTCCCCAATTCAAGAAAGACAACACCTTGAACTCTCTTGTGTCAAGAAAAGAAGAGACGCTGCTTCTTCTTCCCCTCACCTTCATGAACCTTTCCGGACATGCGGTAGCTAAAGCAATAAAGCGCTACAATATACCTTTACAAAATGTAATCGTAATTCACGATGATCATGACCTGGAAGCGGGAAGTATACGCATCTCTTTTTCCAGCGGATCAGCGGGACACCGAGGAGTACAATCAATTATAAGCTGTCTTAAAAGCAAAGATTTCAATCGTCTGCGTATCGGAGTTCGCGAAGGAGAAAGAAAAGCAAAAACAGTAGTATTGAAAAAAGCATCAAAAAAGATTAAAGATACAGAAGAAAAAGCAACAGAAGAGCTAATCTCCAAAGATACTTCCCCTAGAACGATAAAGGGCTGAGAGGAAACGTTGCGCGTTCTCCTTGTTATTATAGTTATCCCTCTGGTCTACCCACAGACCCCGTCCCTTGAGCTGATAACAACTAAGAAACGAGAAACGTTATAAACGCTGGCTCGAAAATATCAAAAGGAGGGATTGTTTTCACTACTTCCCGGACTTGCTTCAAAGAAACAAGGTCGGAAAGGAGCCGTCTGCGGGCAGGCCAGAAGGCCTACTATGCTTTTGATTATACTATATTATTATTAAAATAGCAAGGGCTGGGAGATTGCTCCCCCAGCCTTTTGGGTTACGGCCTAGGCCGCTTTTATCACCTTTCTCCGATACAGATTATTTTCCGACGCGGAAAGAGCATCAAACAAACTCATCGAAGAATCCATCTTCACCAAGCCTACATGGAAATCCTTTTTCGCAATAGCCCGGGCACGACTGATAGCATCATTCTCGTCTGATTCAACAAAAACCGCGAAAGTGTCTTTTTTCAAGCGCCCTACGATACCATTTGAAATGTCAGTGATTATATTCACTAGCGCATACAGATAATCTTCTGTAATATCCTCTCCCTTTTTTTGAAGGATGTGATCATAATCCTTTACTTCAATGTAGAGAAGGAAAAAGTCTCCGCTTTTTTGTCTCCTTTCTTCAACGATGCGCTTAAATTCCGCTGACTTGTATGCGCGAGTAAACAAGTCAACCTTGCCGTCTTTCATAAAAGACAACACCCTCTTCGGCCCAAGCCTGTAACAAAGTGCAAGAATCTTCAAAAAATCTTTCATTTTTTCCTCCTTTTGTTTTGTGGTTGATTTTCTCCTAGATTCTTCCCACTTGTACCACAAAAAAGCTCTCATTTCAAGTAGACATATGCTTTTCTTTCTGCTATGCTTGCCAAACTATGCAACTAATACTGGTGGAAAGTCCCACAAAAACAAAAACGATAAACAAACTGCTGGGAAAGGGGTACAAAGTACTTGCTTCCGGAGGACATGTTCGTGATCTGCCCAAAAACAAGATGGGCATTGATATAGAAAACAACTTCGAGCCCGACTATATAATCCCTCCCAAAGCAAAAAAGAACATTAAGGAGCTTAAAGAGGCAGTAAAAAAGGCGGAAAAGATATACCTGGCCACTGATCCGGACAGGGAAGGAGAAGCGATATCTTTTCATCTGGCCAAAGCGTTAAATATAAAAGAGTATGAACGCGTCTCTTTTAACGAGATAACCGCAGGTGCGATAAAAGAAGCACTGCAAAACCCCAGAAAGATAAACATGAACCTTGTTGATGCTCAGCAAGCAAGAAGAGTGCTGGACCGCCTTGTAGGATACAAGCTGTCCCCTTTCTTGTGGAAAAAGGTGGCTCGCGGTCTTTCCGCAGGAAGGGTGCAGTCAGCAGCACTGCGCCTTATCGTAGAAAAAGAAAAAGAGATAGGAAAGTTTGTCGCGGAAGAGTACTGGAGCATTACCGCAAGTCTTTTGGCAGAAAAAGGAGAGTTTCTTGCGGAACTAAAAGAGATAGAAGGAAAGAGGATTACCAAGATGGGCATCAAGAGCGAGAAAGAGGCGGAAAAGCTCAAAGAAGAACTACAAAACGCTTCTTACAAAGTGGAAAAAATAGAGAAAAAAGAAAGAAAGAAATCCCCTCTTCCTCCTTTCACCACCTCCACTATGCAACAAGAAGCGTTCAACAAGATGCGCTACTCTTCCAAGCAAACAATGAGCATCGCACAGAAGCTGTACGAAAAAGGACTCATCACTTACCACCGCACGGACTCGGTACACCTCTCCACGGAATCAAAAACAGAAGCAAAAAAGATCATTACAGAAATGCTTGGAGAAGAGTACCACAAAGAAAGAAACTACGCCTCCAAAGGAAGAACACAAGAAGCACACGAAGCGGTAAGACCGGCCTATCCCGAGCGCAAACCGGAAGAAGTAAGTGATCTCACTCCTCAGGAAGGAAAACTGTACGACCTTATCTGGAGAAGATTTATCGCTTCACAAATGGAAGATGCGCGCTTTCACGGAACAAAGGTGAAAGTAGGCACAGGAAAGCACGGACTGGAAGCACAAGGCGTACTGCTTCTCTTTCAAGGATTTACCAGTGTCTATAAAATAAAGTTTGAAGACGAAGAGCTTCCCGAACTGGAAGAAGGAGAAGCGGTTAACTTAAAAGAGATAAACACAAAACAACACTTCACCAAGCCTCCGGCACGCTTCACGGAAGCAAGCTTAATCAAGGAACTGGAAAAGCACGGTATAGGGAGGCCCTCAACTTACGCGCCGATAATCTCCACCCTCACGGAAAGAAACTACATTGAGAAGATAGACAAACGCAACCTTAAACCAAACGAAATAGGCATTATCGTCAGTGATCTGCTTGCACAACACTTCTCTTCTATTGTAGACTTAAAGTTCACCGCCAAGATGGAAGACGATCTAGACAAAGTGGCCAGCGGAGAAAAGAAGTGGCAGCCGTTGATCGGTGAGTTTTACAACGATTTCGAGGAAAATTTAAAGAAAAAAGAAAAAGAAATTAAAAAAGAAGATATTATGGAAGAAAAAACAGAGGAAAAATGTGACAAGTGCGGATCGGATATGGTCATCAAGACCGGACGCTTCGGCAAATTCCTTGCTTGTAAGGGGTATCCGGAGTGCAAAAACACTAAGCCCCTGGAAGAAACAGAAGAAGAAGAGGTGGATCCGTGCGAGCAGTGCGGCAACCCGATGAAGTTGAAAAGAAGCAAGTTCGGGGAGTTTTACGGATGTACCAACTATCCGGAGTGTAAGAATATAAGGAAGAAAGACAACAAGACCGGTGACAAATGCCCCACGTGCAGCGAAGGAGACGTAGTGGAAAGAGTGTCCAAGAGAGGAAGCAAGTTTTATGGTTGTAGCAGATACCCTGAGTGCGACTTTATCTCCAATAAAAAAATCACTCCAGAAGACTCTTCTTGAGCTCAGAGTAACGTCCTTCTTTTATCGCACCCCTAATGGATTGCATTAACTGCATCATAAAGTGCAGATTGTGTTCCAGTATAATAATAATCCCGTACATCTCTCCTTTACGGCAAAGGTGATGAATATATCTTTTTTCATAGCAAAGACAGGAACTACAAGAGCAGTTTTCATCAATAGGCCCCTTATCCTCTTTAAACGAAGGGGATTTTAAATTCACTCTTCCTTTAAAGGTTATCGCTGTACTGTGTCGCGCAAAACGGGTGGGAATAACGCAGTCAAAGAGATCCACTCCCCTTTCCACGCTCTCCAGGATATCATCCACTTCCCCGATACCAAGAAGATGTCTTGGCTTCTCTTCCGGAAGCTCTTCTTCGATTACTTCCAGCATATGGTGCATATTCTTTTTTGAATCCCCGAAACTCTCCCCGAAAGACCCTCCTATACCAAATCCGGCAAAAGGAAGAGAAGAGATAAAGCGCGCCGACTCTCGTCGCAGATCCTCAAACTTACCCCCCTGGACTATGCCGAACAAGGCCTGGTCTGTAGAGAGAGCGTTTAAGCAACGCTCCTCCCAACGGTGCGTTCTTTGTAAAGACTTTTCTTGATAATCACGTGGTGCAAGAGGAGAGGTGCACTCGTCAAAAGCAAAGATGATATCCGCGCCCAGTTTCTCTTGCGCATCTATAGAGCTCTCCGGAGTCATTTCAACCCTACTCCCATCAAACGGGGAACGGAACACCACCCCCTCTTCACTTATCTTCACCAGTCCTTTACGCGAGTCTGTTACTCCTTCTTTTCCCATCTTTCCCACTCCTCTCTCCCAACCGGCACCGAGGCTAAAAACCTGAAACCCTCCACTGTCGGTCATAAGGGGAAGTTTAACGTTAGCAAAAGAGTGTAATCCTCCCGCCTCTCCCACCGTTTCATACTCTTTACGGCAGTAAAAGTGGAAAGTGTTAACCATAAACATGGAAGCGCCCAAAAGAGTTGCTTTCTCAAAGCTCATCCCTTTGAGAGCTCCGCAAGTAGCCACAGGAACAAAAGCGGGAGTCTCCACACTCCCGTGATCTGTATGCAAAACACCGCTACGTGCTTTGCCGTCTTTTTTTTCTACATTAAATCTGATCATTTCAAAACAAAAAAGAGAACGATGATAAAGAAGATGATCCAGACAAAGAGAGCAAGAAAAGTGAGTAGTTGCGCCTTGGTAAAGTCAAAGACTGTGCGCGGACGTACTTTCTGTGCCGAAAAAGTAATCACACCGGCAATGTTTATACCTATGAGATTAACAAAGAAAAGAAGTAGTGCTCCCGCAAAACCGGCAATGTTTCCCGTTCCTAGCATCATTCCAGCGACAACCAAGGGCGGGAGAAGCGCAACAGCAACCATCACTCCCGCAACAGAAGTAATCATAGCAGTAGTAAAGGAGAGAACCGCCACACTGCCGGAAAGAAGAGAAACGATAACATCACCCATAGACACTTGTGTGCGGCTAACTATCTCCGGTGCGGTAATGTCCAAAGGAAACAACATGCCCACAAAAGCGGAAAAAACCAGTGCCAGCAGTGTTCCTATAAAAGTAACTTTCAATGCTCTTCCGGCAAGTGAAAAGTCTCCCGATATGGTAGCAAAAGAAAGAGCCACACTGGGAAGAAGAAAAGGAGCAATAATCATCGCTCCCACAACCATGGGAATATTGCTATAGATAATACCCACAGCAGCAATAATGGAAGAAAAGATAATGAGGAGAATATAGTTAAAAGAAAGACCGGCACTACCGGATATCTTTGTATAAAGCTCTTCCCTGCTTATACGCTCCTTTTTCTGTTTCTCTTCCACTTCTTCCCCCTCAAAACGGGGAACCGAAGCTTCCACAGGAAGAATGATGACGCGAAACCCTTCCACCTCCTGAAACTCGTTCTCCAAGATATCAATCAGCTTCTCGCTATCCCCTGCGGGAACCAGTGCACGAACAAGCACTTTCTTGTCTGAGATACGATCATACCAAAAGTCGGTAACCTCGCACTCACGCAACCCCTCTTCCACTTTTGTTTTATGCTCGAGGGGTATAAACACCTCTATTAATCTTAGGTTCATAACCTTATCATAACGGAAAAGAAAACATTATTCAATGATAAGGGCTAAATTTTGTTGATTTTAATATAATTGATGTTATAATCTAAGAAGCTTAAATAAGCTTTATTTAAAAAATAAAATAATAAACATGGAAAACATGGAAAACAATAATAAAGAAGAGTCTTCAGAAGAAACATTAAACTCTCTAAGAGAGAAGATAAAAAAGCTGGAAGAAGAGCACAAGGGTGACACCAAAGCTACCCAAGGGTTTAAGGATAGAGAGTCTGTGGGAGGCGGTGATACCTCTCTTAAAAGCAATGAAGAGATAGAAAAAGAGATACTGGAAACAGAGGAAGAGATAAGGAAGATTGAAAAGAAAAAAAAGACAGAAAGCTTGAAAGAAAAGATAAAAAGACTAGAGGAAGAGCACAAGGGTGATACCAAAGCTACCCAAGGGTTTAAGGATAGAGAGTCTGTGGGAGGCGGTGATACCTCTCTTAAAAGCAATGAAGAGATAGAAAAAGAGATACTGGAAACAGAGGAAGAGATAAGGAAGATTGAAAATGAAGGAAAAGAGAAAAAACCAACTACAGAAGATCTAATTAGTCAAACAGAGTCTTTTGAAGATCTTTATCATGCTATAGAGGAAAACAATATTTCAATAGATGGCTCCGAAGAAGTGTTTGATGCTGAAAAATTGAAAGATATTGTTAATAAAATAAAAAGTGGAGAATTTGTTTTACAAAACGCAACAAGAAATAAGGGTTTTCGTGATAAAATAAGTGAACTACTTCAAAAAGAATCCCTAGATGCTCCAAAAGAGAAAAAACCAACTACAGAAAAAGGTGATTTACCTGAAGAAGAGGACACTGAAAACAAATATAAGTATCACGATTTAGACGGTCAGGTAGAAGAACTCAAAGGAGTGGCTGGGATGAAGGAAGAAGAAGCAGAAGGAGGAGGAGAAGAAGAATTATCGGAAGAAGATTACATGAAAACGGGGTATCATTCCTTATACGACCAAATAAGTGATCTTGAAGACGCTTACGGAGGAGTTTCAATGGATAAAGATAATGTTTCTGGAACTGAAACAGATGAGGATCGCGAGTGGGCTCCTGTTCCTGCTGTTATTGAAGAAGGAGGGCTTCCGGCTGTTGTTGAAGGAGAAAAACAAGAGCCTGATCCTGAACCAGAACCAAATCCTGAAATAGAAAATATTATGGAGAGGCTGGGAGAAATTAATAGAAGAATAGAAGAGCATCGTAAAGAATATGCCAAGATGGTGGTAGTAAATGAAAGGCTAATAAAAATAGATGCATACGGTGATGGAGAAAAAGCAAAGGAAGAATATAGCATGGGAGAATATCTTTCCGCAATAGATGAAAAAAGAGAACTGCTCACAGATGTTCTGGAAGGAAGATACGAAGAGATAGCAGAAGAGATAAGAGAAGAAGAAGGAATACAAGAAATAGGAGACTTGATAAAAAAGAGCATCTGTATTGAAGCAACTAAGCTTAACGATGAAAAAACAAACGAACGATTGAAAGAAAGTGAAGGTTCAAATTACAGAAAGGCATTAAACAAAATGAAAGAGTATGTAGAGTGGTATCAAAGACTGCCTTTTAAATATAAGCTGGCAGCCAGTGCTGCTTTGCTTGGAGGAGGAGCCGGAGCAGTGGCATTAGGTGGAGGATTGGGAGCTGGACTGGCTGGTGTCGTTGCTTCGCTTTCTTTGGGCAAAAGTGCTCTTTTCGGAGGAAGTGCAGGATTGTCTACAGAAGCATTTCTAAAGAAAAGGCAAGAAAAAGGGGAAGAAAAAGAAACCCTTGAAGAGTTCGGTGTAGAAGACTTTATAGATAGAATAGAGGGCAACGATATTCAAAAAATAAATGATAAGCTTTTGGAACTTGAGGGAGGAAAAGATGCAAAGAAAAGGAGAAGAGGCTGGGCCGCCGTTGCCGTAGGAGCTGGGGTAACAGTTGGCTTAAGAGGGTCATCCTTTATATATGACTTCTTTAGTGATGCAGACGTTGGCGAAG
>CAZPZV010000007.1:0-6877 GCA_964591185.1 uncultured Candidatus Saccharibacteria bacterium
GCATATTCACAGCATTAAACACCTGTGTAAAGGCCATTACCGTAAACACTCCCGTACGCGCCTTGTCTATGTCAGGAAGAAAGTAATAAAAAACGGAAAGAGCAATGGTAGCCATAATTACGACAACTATAACAAAATAAGGAATTATCTCTTTGTTTAGTATATTTTCCTTTCTACTTCTTGGAGGCTTTTTTAATATATTCCCGTGCCCCGGCTCAGAAGCAAGTGAAACACCGAAAATACCATCAGTAACCAGGTTGAGCCACAATATGTGTGTTGGAAGCAAGGGAAGTTTAAAGTTTAGCAGTAAAGCCGTTATCAAAGTGGCGTGCTCAGCAAAGTTGGTGGTAATAAGAGAGGCACTTGCCTGTCTTGTGTTGGTAAAAACAATTCTTCCCTCTTCAATAGCACTCACTATGGAAGCAAAGTTGTCATCTACCAAAACAAGCTCACCTGCTTCTTTGGCTACATCCGTACCGGTAATCCCCATAGCGATACCTATATCCGCCCTCTTTAATGCAGGAGCATCATTCACTCCATCACCAGTCATCGCCACCACAGCACCATCTTTTTGCAGCGCTTCGGTTATCTTTAACTTCATGTGTGGGGTAAGACGAGCAAAAACAGAAACTTCTTTTACCGCTTTAGCGAACTCCTTTTCACTCATCTCTAACAACTCTCGTTCTGTATAGGCTTTGTTGTCTTTTATTAGTCCTATTTCCTTTGCTATAGCAAGCGCTGTTCCTTTATGGTCTCCGGTAGCCATTATAGGACGCACTCCCGCAGTTTTCGCTTTCTCTATCGCTCCTTTTACTTCCGGACGAGGAGGATCTATCATTCCCACTACACCGACAAAAACCAAATCATGAGCCTTGTTCTCATGAACTTCATCTTCTTCTTCTATCTTGTAAGCAAGAGCAATTGTACGCATCGATTTTTCGGTCATCTCTTCCGTTCTGTAGAGCATCTCTTTGCGTTCACTGTCACTCATCTTTTTCTTTCCTTCACCGGTCAAAATAAATGATGATCTTGATATCACCACCTCTGGAGCACCAACAACATACATCTCTTTCTTTTTATCGCCTTCCTGTGCAATAGATGCACGAAACTTTAACTTTGAACTAAACGGCATATCATCAATCCGGCTAGATTCAACAACCTCCTTTTTTATCCCCGCCTTCTCCGCAAGAACGGCTAAAGCGGCTTCCGTGGGAGCACCAACAACACTATGACTGCCATTCTCTCTTACCACTCTGGCGTTATTACACACAGCAGCCACATGAACAAGTTTGCGCAAAGATTCATCTTCCAGCGGAGCTATCATTTTCATCATCTCCATAAAATCACCTTTGGGTTCCCACCCTTCACCGGTAACATTAATCTCCCTGCCTAAAAGAATTATCTTGCGTACGTTCATGGTGTTCTGTGTCAGTGTTCCTGTCTTGTCAGTAATGATGTGTGTTGCAACACCAAGGGTTTCCGTAGCGGAAAGTCTTCTTACTATAGAGTTCTTCTTCGCCATCCGGCTTGCTCCAATAGCCAGAACAATTACCAATATAGTGGGTAACCCTTCCGGAATACCGGAAACAAGAGCAGCAATAGTAAAAAGGAACAGTTCCGTAAACTCCATTCCTCTCACAAAGAATCCTACAAGAAAAATAGTAAGAGCCCCCATAAAGGCGAAAGTTCCCATCTGCTTGGCAAGTGTCTTGATCTTCTCTTCAAAGTGTCCTACACTTCTCTGTATGCTCTCTATATCTTTTGCTATATTACCAAAGGCAGTACTGTCCCCCGTGGCCACAACCACTCCCTTGCCTTTGCCTGCAGCAACAAAAGTGCCCATAAAAATCATGTTGCTTCTGTCAGCAAGGTCGGTGCTTTCATGAATCGGATCAGTGGACTTGTTTTTAGGAACCGACTCTCCGGTCAAGGAGGCCTCCATAGTACGCAAGTTCCTTGAGTCTATAACTCTCATGTCAGCGGGAATACGATCCCCTTCCTCAATAAAAACAATGTCCCCGGGAACTATCTTTTCGGAAGAAATATTGGTAAGCTCGCCCTCTCTGTAAACCTTTGCTACAGGAACAAGCATCTTTTTTAAGGCACTGATCGCCTTCTCTGCCCTGTACTCCTGGAAAAAGCCCATGAAAGCGTTAAGAAATATGATGGCCATAATAACAGAACCATCAATGTTTTTCCCCACAGCAAAAGATATTGCCGCAGCAATAACCAAGATTAAAATAAGAAAACTTTTGAACTGCTTAAAAAAGATGAAAAGAGGATTTTTCTCTTCACCTCCTCTGATAGTGTTTATGCCATACTCTTCAAGTCTCTCTTTTGCTTCAAAAGAAGAAAGACCATCTACATGAGAAGAGAGTTCTTTTATCGTTTCTTCAGTGCTTTTATTATGAAACCTTCTATTTATTTTATTGTTTTTTTTCTTTTCGTTTTCCATTGTTCTATTTTTTTATGATCTCCGGAAAGAAGAGTTTGAGGAACTTTCCACTGTACTCCTTCCTCTGGGGAGAAGATCTCCGGACGCGTGTACTGCTTGTATTCGGTAAAACTTCCATCCTCGTTCATTCTTTCTTCAAGAAACTCTTTTTTGCCTACGGTTCCCGGAAGAAGTCTTACTACTGCTTCTGTTACAGCCATTGCGGGAACCTCTCCTCCCATAAGAACATAACTTCCTATAGAGATGTTCTCATCAGCCAAATAATCCTCTACCCTGGCATCAACACCCTCATATCTTCCACAGATCATGATAAGGTTATCAGTCTTAGAAAACTCCAGCGCCTTTTTTTGCGTAAAACGTTTTCCTCTTGGAGTAAAGAAGATAACTTTGGAATTACTTGTTTTGAGTTCGGAAACGGCCCTGTATATCGGTTCTACCTTCATCACCATTCCGCTTCCTCCTCCAAAAGGACGGTCATCCACCGCCCCATGCCGATCACTGCTCCACTTGCGCAGGTCGTGAACGTTAATATTGAAAACACCCTTCTCTATCCCCTTTTTAATCAATCCTTCATTTAAATAAGAGCGAAAAAGAGAGGGAAATATAGTGATTATGTGTAAGTTCATAACAAACAAAAAACGGCACCATTATAATAGCACCGTTTTCTGCAACTGTAAATTTACAGCTTGATGTCGTCGAGTCCTTCTTTTTTCTCTTCAGAAGGAGCTTCGTTTCTTGGTCTAAAAGTACTACCTTCAGGCTCAATAATCTTCAGATTTACTCTTGCCTTGTTCTTAAGGCCGATTATTCGAACCAGGTTTCTGATTGCTTTCGCAGTAGAGCCTTCTTTTCCAACAATCTGTCCCATGTCACTGGGGTGAACTTTTAATGAGAGAAGTACTCCCATCTCGTCCACCTTTCTCTCCACCTCTACGGAATCAGGATTGTCTACAAGGTGCTTTACTACGAACTCAAGGAATGCCTTGTCAGATGTTTCGTTAGTCATTTTTCTATAATTTTACCATACAAACCGACCTTTTCTATTATTCCACCTCCTACAACAAAGTAGGACTGAAACCAACACACCTCTCTTAACTGACATTATAACAAAAGTGTTTTTTTCTGCAATAGTTTTACTTCTTTTCTTTTCCATTCTCCTCCCCACTCTCTTCTTCAAGTTCTTCTGTTACGGTTTCTTCTTCTGCAACAGAAGCTTCGGTTTTTTCTTTCTCGTCTTCAGTTGATTCTTTCTCCGTTGTTTCTTTTGTATCCGCAACAGGTTCTTCTGTTACGGTTTCTTCTTCTGCAACAGAAGCTTCGGTTTTTTCTTCAGTTTCTTTCTGAGGATCTTCCGTTACAACTTCTTCTGTAGTAGGCTCTTCGGCCTTTTCTGTTTTTTCAACAGGAGCCTCCTTTTGTGAAGCGCTCTCTTCAACAGGAGTCTCTTTCTTTGAAATGGAGTGTACCGGTATCTTCTTTCCAATAACTACTTGTTTGCGAACAAGAAGATTGTGAACCGTATCAGACAAAGAAGCTCCTTCGCTCACCCAGTGCTTTACTCTGTCTTCTTTAATGTTGCACTCTTTGGTTCTGGGGTCGTAAAAACCAACATCTTCTATAAACCTTCCTCCGGAGGGAGCGTTCTTGGTATTGGTTACGACTATCTTGTAAAACGGTTGCTTTTTTCTTCCCGTTCTAAAAAACCTAATTCTGATCATATATTAATTATTATTTTTTAACCAACCTTTTTTTAATAACGCAGCTTTTGCCGCCTTTTCTTCTGCATTTTTTTTGGAATAACCTTCACCTTCTCCGACAACATCCTTGCCGCACAAAACTCCTACTTTAAACTTCTTTTTGTGATCAGGGCCCGTTTCACTGATTACTTCGTACTCCGGAGTAACTCCGTTTTCTTTTTGCATCTCTTCCTGAAGTACGGATTTGGGATCCCTGTACAGTTCCAGTTCTATGATGCGCGGTAACTCCTTGATTAAGTTGTCTTCTATGAACTTCTTTGATCTTTCGTATCCCAGATCAAGGTATACAGCTCCAATAAGCGCCTCAAAAGTGTCCGCCATTATACACAACCTTGATTTTCCTGTTTCCCTGCTTTCTCCTTTGGAAAGAAGAATGTAGTCATAAAGTCCTATCTCTTTTGCCGCCTTTCCGATAACCTTGGTATTTACCAAAGCCGCCCTCCATGTGGTCAGTTCTCCTTCCGACTTGTCTGGATAGTTTAAGAAAAGATACTCTGTAACAATCAGCTCCATCACCGCATCGCCCAAAAACTCCAACCTTTCGTTGTGTCCTAAGTAAAAATCGTGGTTTTCGTTGAGATAAGATCTGTGACAAAGAGCCTGTAAAAGCAGATCCTTGTTATTAAAGTGCAGATCTAAATTATTTTCCAATTCTCCGATTTTATCCTTCATCTTCCTCTATTTCTTTATAGACAGTACCCAGTACTCCGTTAACAAACTTCCCCGAACTACTTCCCCCAAACCTTTTCGCTAGTTCAATAGCCTCGTTTATAGCTACTTTGGGAGGAACTTCTTCTTTTTTCGCATAAAGGAGTTCAAACAACCCTATACGCAACACATTACGATCAACTATGGTGATCTTCTCCAAAGGCCACTCGGGAGCAGCAACAGTGATTATATTATCCAACTCCCCTGCCTTCTCCATCACTCCCTTGGTAAGGTTCCCGATAAACTCTTTTTCTCCCAGGTTCTTGCCGAATTCAGAGAGGTTCTTTTTTATCACCTCATCGATATCCATCTCTTTGCAACCAAAAAAATCCCATTCATAGAGAGACTGAAGAACAATTGATCGTGCCAAATGTCTGGAAGACATAATCTTTACTTTCCTTTAGACAACTCGTCCATCTTAAGGGGCTTCCCCTCTTCCGGGGCTTTTTTCTCTTTCTTCTCGTCCAAGACATCTATAACCTCTCTTCCTTTGTAGTAACCACATGCACTACAAACGGTGTGCATCAGTTTCTTTTCTTTACACTTATCACAATCCACGAGTGAAGGATCCTTAAGATTAATATGCATTCGACGCATATTTCTCTTTGATTTCGTTGTTTTTTTCTTTGGTACCGCCATAATGGAAGTATGATAGCAGAAAAACGCTGCAGAATCAAGTTTAGTCTGATTTATCCTTGAACATCCTTAACATCTCCATGGGAAAAAGAATGCTGGTGTTCGGTTCTTTTGAGGCTTCAGAAAGTGTTTCCAGATAGCGCAAGATAATCGGTTCCGCACCAAGAACCTCTCCCGCCTCCTTTAGTTTTTTGGCGGCAAGAAACTCTCCTTCAGCAAGAATTATCTTTCCTCTCTTTATCCTCTCTGCTTCCGCCTGTTTGGCGATAGATCTTTGCATAGACTTGGGGATCTCTACATGCTTTATCTCCACACCGGTAACCTTGATTCCCCAAGGGTCGGTTGCTTCGTCTATCACCTCGTGCAACTTATCATTAAGCTTCATTCTTTCCGCGAGGAGCTCGTCCAGCTCAGAGGCACCAATCACTCCACGAAGAGATGTTTGTGATATCTGCGAGGTCGCTTTACGATAGTTCTCCACATCTATCGTCGCTCTCTGTGGATCGGTCATCTTGTAGTAGATTACGGCATCCACGTTCACGGGAACGTTGTCTTTGGTGATTATGTCTTGTGAAGGGACGTCTTGAGTAACTATTCGCAAGTCTACTCTTACCATCTTGTCAACAACGGGGATGATAAAGAAAAGTCCCGGACCTTTGGTTCCCATATATCTTCCCAAGCGGAAGATTACTCCCCTTTCGTACTCTTTGGTGATCTTTACCGCCTGCGGCAGTATCACCAAAAGGGCTATAACAACTCCTAATAAAATTCCATTCATATTTTTTTAATTTAAATTTTAAAAGACCTTTTTCTTTACCTCTAAAGTATTTCCCTTTAAACTGACAACTTCCACCTTTTTTCCTTCTTCAATAACCTCGTCACTTTTCGCTGTCCATATCTCTTGATTTATGGCCACTCGTCCGAATCCCTCTATCTTTCTCACCACTACTCCTCTTTGACCCACCATAGAGTCAGGGCCCGTTACCACTTCCTTTTTAAAGGAAAGGGTTAGTCCTCTGCCTATAATGAAAAACAAAGCAATAAAGACAAGAAGAATGCCGATGGTGAAAAGAGAAACAAAATCAAACATCCGCGTGGCAAGCAAAGGCTCCGCTCCGAAATTAAACACGCCAATAATGAGGGATATCACTCCCAATGCTCCGGTTATCCCGAAACCGGGACTGATAAACACCTCTACTGCAAGCAAAAGCAATCCCAAAAGTATGAGCATCGTTCCGAGAGCAGTAAAGTTTATCACCCCTATGCCCCACAATCCCATAAGCAGAAGTATAAGCCCTAAAGCCCCGCTTATCTCTATCTC
>CAZPZV010000007.1:6977-24533 GCA_964591185.1 uncultured Candidatus Saccharibacteria bacterium
CCCACAATCCCATAAGCAGAAGTATAAGCCCTAAAGCCCCGCTTATCTCTATCTCTCCCGTACGAATCGCAAGAAACAAGCTGAGTGCTCCCAGGCTTAAAAACAAGCTTACCAGATAAGGGTGTGACAAGGCGTCAAACACGTTCTCCAGGAAAGAAGGGTTTACATAGACCACTTCCGCATCAACAACACCCAATTCTTGCAACACCTCATCCAAACTCTCCGCCACACCGTCAACTATTCCCAAAGAAAGGGCTTCTTCTCCATTTAAAACAAGATTTTCTCTAACAAACCTCTCCGCCACTTGCGAATCCCTTCCACTAGCAGAAGCAAGTTGACCTATCCAAGAAGACATCGACTCCACCATCTTTGTGTCTCCCTCCATATCCCGGGGTTCAGCCGCACCTATGGAAGATGTGGGATGAGCAAAGGCATAGTCTGAAGCCAGTAAAAGAAAAGCTCCCGCGGAGTAGGCCCATCCTCCTTCCTTGTAAACGAAAACAACCACACTCATCTCTGTCTCCATAAAAGAGTCGGCTATCTTCTTTGTGGAATCCACCAGTCCCCCGGGAGTGTCCAGTTTTATAACAAAATAGCTTGCACCCTCTTCCTCGGCAGTGGTTACGGCTCTTTGCAGATACTGAACCGTACCCGCCTTTATCTCCCCATCAACATGGGACACATAAACAGAAGAAGCATCTCCTATAAAGGGAATAAAGAGCAGTAGCAAGATAATGATTTTTGTTTTCATGCTTTTATTTTACTTATTTTTAGCAGTAAGTAAACGGAAAGACTTTCTGTGGATAAGACAAGGACCATGCAAATTTAGTGCTTCACGGTGTGCATTTGTGCCATATCCTTTATGATGGTAAAATCCATACTGTGGAAAGCGATCATGAAAGGATTGCATTATTCTGTCCCTTGTTACTTTAGCTATAATAGAGGCAAGAGAACACTGTGCTACCTTTTCATCGGCACGCAAGAGAGACTCCTGATCAGGAAAGCCTGGCAGACTAAAGTTGCCGTCCACTATAATATGAGAGTTTCTATAATCAATCTTTTCCAGTGAACGCTTCATAGCCAGTTTTGTTGCTTCCAGTATATTTATCTGATCAACTATCTTTTCCGAAACAACACCTACGCCCCACTCCACGAAAGAAGAGTTTTCCACTTCACTGAATATCAGTTCTCTTTTTTTAGCAGATGTTTTTTTGGAGTCCTTTAGATGAAGAGGATTGTATCCTTTATGGAAACTAACAGCGCAAGCAACTACCGGTCCGGCAAGAGATCCTCTACCCACTTCATCAACTCCGATAATATTTTTCATAAACTTAATTATAACACAAAATGTTCACCCATCTACATGTTCACTCCCAGTACAGTATTCTTGACGGTCTTCCTAAGATTGATCAGCTTTTAGATTATACAAAAGAACTGGGAATGAACTCCATAGCACTCACTGATCACGGAGTGATGTACGGTGCGGTAGAGTTTTACAAAGAAGCAAAAAAGAGGGATATAAAGCCGATTATCGGATCAGAGGTCTATATAGCAACAGAAGGAATGGAAGACAAGCGCCCCAATGTGGACAACAAGTCCTACCATATGATTCTTCTGGTAAAGAATAAACAAGGATACAAGAATCTGGTTAAGCTAATTACGGAAGCTCATCTGCGAGGCTTCTACTACAAGCCGCGTATCGATGAAGAGCTGCTGAAAAAACACTCCTCCGGACTCATCGCTCTCTCTGCATGTATACAAGGAAAGATACCCCGATTCATACTAAGTAATAAAAAAAAGGAAGCGCGCGAACTAGTAGAGTACTATAAAAAACTGTTTGGAGAAGACAGTTTTTATCTGGAACTACAAAACCATCCCAACATAGAAGAACAAGACACGGTAAACAAAGAACTAATAAAGATAGCCAAAGAAACAAACACACCACTGGTAGCCACTTGTGACTCTCACTACCTCCGTCCGGAAGATGCGGACACACAAGACGTACTCATGGCCATCAACACCGGTTCGGACGTAAACGACCCGGAAAGAGTGACTATCAAGGGAGACGACTTTTCATTAAGATCCCCCGAGCAGATGAAAGAAGACTTTAAACACGTTCCCGAGGCAATAGAAAACACGCAAAAAATAGCCGAGATGTGTAACTTCGAGTTTAATCTGGAAAAAACAAGACTGCCGCACATAGATATAAACGGCGGAAAAACAGAGAACGAGAAACTAAAAGAGCTTTGCTTGCAAGGAATAGAAGAGAAGTACAAAAAAGAAATGAAAAAGGAGGCAAAAAAGAGGCTGGATGAAGAGCTGGAGGTTATCTGGGGAGCGGACCTCTCTTCCTACTTCCTTATCGTACAGGACTTCGTCACCTGGTCTAAATCACAAAAGATTGTTGTCGGTCCCGGTAGAGGAAGCGCCGGAGGATCGATAATCGCCTATCTTTTGGGTATAACCAATATTGATCCTTTACACTACGATCTTATCTTCGAGAGATTTCTTAATCCGGGAAGAGCAAAGGTATCTCTTCCGGACATAGATCTTGATTTCGCTGATCGCAGGCGTGACGAAGTAATCGACTACATCGCCGAAAAGTACGGTAAAGACAAAGTGGCGCAAATTATCACTTTCGGAACCATGGCTGCACGCGCGGCCATACGTGATGTGGGAAGAGTTTTAGGACACCCCTACTCTTTCTGTGACAAGCTGGCAAAAATGGTTCCTTTGGGAGCTAACTTGGAAAAAACAATAGAGACCGTAATAGAGTTTAGACAGCTGTACAATACCGACGAAAAAGCAAAAGAGATTATCTATCACGCTCAAAAGTTGGAAGGAGTGGTGCGTCACGCTTCCACTCACGCTTGCGGTCTAGTGATCTCCGACCAACCCCTCTACGAGATAGTACCTACACAACACCCTTCCCAAAACGATAACAACATTGTCACGCAGTATGATATGCACGCTGTGGAAAGCCTGGGCCTTTTAAAGATGGATATTCTGGGATTAAAAAACCTGACTATAATAGAGGACACCCTAAAGCGCATCTACGCTGTTCATAAAAAGAATATCGATATAGAGAACGTACCCTTAGGTGACAAAGAATCTTTCAAGTTACTGCAAGAAGGAAGTACCATAGGGGTCTTTCAGTTGGAGAGTGCGGGTATGCAAAGATATCTCAAACAATTAAAGCCATCCAATATAGAAGACGTTATCGCCATGGTCTCTCTTTACCGCCCCGGACCAATAAAGCTCATTCCTGAATATATACAAAGAAAAAACGGGGAAAAAGAAATAACCTATATCCACCCCCGATTAAAGCCGATTCTGGAGTCCACTTACGGGGTAATGGTTTACCAAGAGCAGGTAATGAGGATTGCTCAAGACCTTGCCGGATACACTCTTGCGGAAGCGGATACTCTGCGTAAAGCAATCGGAAAAAAAATAGAGGCTCTCCTTAAAGGAGAAAAGAAAAAGTTCATTAAAGGAATAGAAGAAAAGGGCATAGAAAAAGAAGTGGGAGAGCAACTCTGGGAGTGGATCGAACCCTTTGCACAGTACTCTTTCAACAAAAGTCACGCTACAGCCTACGCCCTTATCGCCTACCAGACGGCATACCTTAAGGCGCACTATCCCAAAGAGTTTATGTCCGCACTGATAACCGCAGATCAGAAAGACACCGAACGCGTCGGTCTCCTTATTGCCGAGTGCCGTAAGATGGGAATAGAAGTTCTTCCTCCGGATATAAACGAGAGTTTTATGGGCTTTAGTATAGTGCCGGACAAAGAACAGATACGCTTCGGATTGTCGGCAATAAAGAATGTGGGCATAAAGATAGTGGAAGAGATTGTTGAAGAAAGGAAAAAAAACGGCAAGTTTACCACTCTCGACGACTTTCTTTCCCGCGTAGGATCCCAAAGTGTAAACAAGAAATCCATGGAAAGTCTCATAAAAGCGGGTGCTTTTGACAGCATAAAAGAAAGAGGGGTTATGCTACACAACCTGGAAAGCATTCTCTCCTACTCTAGAGAAAAAAGAAAAAATCAGAACAACGGGCAATCAGGATTGTTCCAGGAAACTTCCGACCTGACACTGGAAGATGCAGAGCCGGTAACCAAAGAAGACAGACTTGCGTGGGAAAAAGACCTACTTGGCCTCTTTATTACCGGACACCCATTGGAAAGCTTCAAAGAGAAGATAGAAAAAGAAGCGGGCACGATAAAGAAGGCCAAAAGACAGATTTCCGGTCTGGGAGTGCGCATAGGAGCGATAGTTTCTTCGGTAAAAAAGATCAATACCAAGAAAGGAGATCCTATGCTCTTTGTACGCATGGAAGATATGGAGGACACCATCGAAGTGATCGTCTTCCCCAAGACACTACAACAGAACGGATCGACCTTCATTGAAGGAAAACCTCTTTTCATCTCCGGAAAGATAACCCACGATGATGATGTTCCAAAGATAATATGTGAAAAAGTAGATTATATGTGATAAAATAAGAGATATGCCTAAAACGGAAAACATAAGACACTCATTAGCACACATAATGGCTCACGCCGTAAAAGACCTTTATCCGGAAGCGGTTTTTGGAATGGGTCCGGCTATAGACAACGGATTCTATTATGATTTCGATAATATAAAGATAAATGAAGAAGACCTTTCCCGGATAGAAGAAAGAATGCGTGAGATTATAGAAGAAGGGGTGGACTTTGAAAAAAGCGAGATAAGTAAAAAAGAAGCGGAAAAACTTTTCTTTGATCAACCCTATAAACTAGAGATAATAAAA
This sequence comes from uncultured Candidatus Saccharibacteria bacterium, assembly GCA_964591185.1. GTDB lineage: Bacteria > Patescibacteriota > Minisyncoccia > Minisyncoccales > PWPS01 > T1SED10-78. Next base: position 11,770 of record CAZPZV010000007.1, read on the forward strand.
GAAATGGAGGGAGACTCTGTTTCTGTCTACACCAGTGGTGACTTTACGGATATATGTTCCGGACCTCATGTAAAAAGCAGTAAGGAGATAAACAAGGATGCCTTTAAACTTACCAGAACTGCCGGAGCCTACTGGAAAGGATCAGAAGAAAATCCCATGCTTGCCCGAATATATGGAGTCGCTTTTGCTGACAAAGAAAGTCTTGAAGAGTATCTAAGAAAAGAAGCAGAGATGAAGAAAAGAGACCACCGTCTTATTGGCGAGAAGTTAGAACTTTTTATCACCCACAAAGATGTAGGACCTGGACTTGTTCTTTGGCTTCCCAACGGAGCTGTGCTAAAGAAGGTTATCGAAGACTACGCCATATCTGAATACACACAAAACGGCTACCAACTTGTTTCCACTCCTCATGTTTCCAAAAGTGAACTGTTAGAGATATCGGGACACAACAACTTCTATGGAGAGAACATGTTTCCCTTGATGCACATGCAGGCAGACAAAGAGGATTATCAGATAAAGCCGATGAACTGCCCTTTCCATGTACAGATCTACAAAAACAAGATGAGAAGCTACAACGACCTCCCTATCCGTTACACGGAGATGGGAACCGTTTACCGTTACGAGAAGTCGGGAACGGTGCACGGACTGACCAGAGTGCGTGGCTTTACCCAGGATGACGGACACATCTTCACTACCAAAGAAGGTATACAAGACGAACTCTACTCTGCTCTACAGTTAACAATGAAGATACTGAAAAAGTTTGGCTTCGAAAAATTCAATGTTTATCTTTCCACTAAACCGGAAAAACACGTGGGATCGGAAGAGATATGGAATATAGCAGAAAAATCCTTACAGAACGCGTTGGAAAAGATGAAGATACCTTTTGAAATCGATGCAGAAGAAGGAGTTTTCTACGGACCCAAGATCGACATCAAGATAGAAGACGCCTTGGGAAGAGAGTGGCAGTGCAGCACTATACAACTAGACTTTAACCTTCCGGAGCGCTTTGATATGACCTATGTAAATAGTAAAGGAGAAAAAGAAAGGCCGATCATGATACACAGAGCCCTCCTGGGAAGCCTGGAGCGGTTTATTGGTGTGCTACTTGAGTATCACGCAGGAGATCTTCCTTTGTGGATTGCTCCGCTGCAAGCACGCATCATTCCCGTAAGTAAAGAACAGGAAGGCTACGCAAACGAGGTAAAAGACAAGCTAAGCAGCCTTATACGTGTCAGTGTAGATAAAAAGAATGAAACACTAGGCAAAAAGATAAGGGAGGGAGAGATGTCTAAAATCCCCTATCTCCTCGTCGTGGGAGCAAAAGAAAAGGACTCCAAAAAGGTAAGTGTAAGATACAAAGGAGAAGACCAGGGATCGATTGATCTTCCTGCGTTCATAGAAACGGTTAAAAAGAACCTCTAAAATGCCTCAGTTATCGGAAGACACAAAGAATCTAATAAAAAGATACTCTAAACCCTCAAAAGAAAAAGAAGAACCCACGGTAGAGGTGGATGAGATAGCTGTTCGTGTTGCTAGCTTCTATGAAAAGATTCGCGGTGTTATAGACTGGAAAGGAGAGCAGTTCCTCAAGCGCGGAGCGATAGGAAGAGCTCTAAAGAGAAAGATATTCTCACAAATAAACATCAGTGACGGCAAGTTTTCCAAAGACCATATATCCGCGGAAAAGCTGATCATAGAACTTATCAGATCAGGACACTTCAAGAACGGGACCATCGGAGAGTCAAAGATAGATGAAGTACAGAAAGCGATCGACAAGTACATCTATATAATCAAGAACTACCCTTCCGGAAACGGTTCCCGATTAAACTTTTACAAGTGGCTCTCTTCTATTGCCGTATGTGAGATAGAAGAGATTCTTTCCCCTGCGCAGAAAAACAGGGCTCTCATCTTTTACATGTACAAGCACATGAAAGAGATGATAGAGATTGAAGAAGAGGTAAAAGAGAAAGACAAGCTTATCTACATAGCCGTGCAACAAGCCCTCTTCGATCTTGATGAGCAGATAATAACCTATCACCTACTAAAGCATGAATACAACAACTGGAGGAAGTTGAAAGGTGAAGAGTTAAAAAAGGTTGCCCAAGAGATCCCCAAAACCAAGGAACGTATCGATGGATATTTTAACCATCCTTTTTTAAAAAAAATCTATCAGATATGCAAGGTGTACAACACACCCTTTCTTGTTCTCGGAGACATGCTGGAAGAGAGCGCCAGCAAAAAACTGCTGGAAAGCCCGGAAAAAGTGGAGACGAGGATAAAAAAGCACTACCAGATAAGAGTAAAGGAAATGAAAGGAAAGCTTTCTCGTATCGCAGCATACACGACTATCTCTATCTTTCTAACTAACGTGTTCGCTCTTCTCGCCTTGGAGATTCCTTTCGCCAAGTACGTTATGGGAAACTTTAGCTATCTTGCTATCGCCATAGACGTTCTTGTTCCCACCTTTCTTATGGCCTTGCTGGTGGTAACTATAAAACCCCCTCCGAAAAGAAATGAGAAGAAGGTAGTACTGGAGACGATGAAGGTTCTTTACGAGGGAAAGAAAGAGAGCATCAAAATCAAAAAAGCAAAGAAAAGAAAATTTAATTTTATTATAAGCATCATCTACTCTTTGTTTTTTATCCTTTCCGTTGGAGGTATCGTTTGGCTGTTGCAGAAGATAGACTTTCCACCACTCTCCTACTTTATCTTCATCATCTTCCTCTCCCTTATCGCCTTTGCCGGAGTAAAGATAAGAGAAAGAGCAAAAGAACTGCACATGATAGAAACCAAGGAAGGATTTGTTTCCTTTTTTATCGATCTGTTTGCTATTCCTGTAATACAGCTGGGAAGATGGCTCGCCCTGAGATGGGAGAGGTATAACGTAGTTTCCATATTCTTTAACGCCTTCGTAGACATGCCTTTTATGCTTTTCGTGGAGTTTCTCGATCAGTGGCGTAGTTTCCTCAAAGAGAAAAAAGAAGAGATGTACTAAACTATGAAGTATCACCTTATCACACTCGGTTGTCAGATGAACCAGAACGAGAGCGAGCGTATCGCCGCTTTCTTTGAGGAGAACGGCATGCAAAAGGAAACTTTAGAAAACGCGGATATCGTTGTTATCAACGCCTGTAGCATCAGGAAATCGGCAACTGATAAAATACACGGAAAGATGAAAAACATCCGTAAAATGGGCAAAAAAACGGTTCTCACAGGGTGTGTATTAAAGGAAGACCTCAAAAAGATGGAAAAGATGTTTGACTACATGCTTGAATCCCATGATGTGGCTAACTGGCCCTTTTTCAATCAAAAGAAAGACTTTTTTCAGATATCCCCCAAAAGAAAAGGACCTTCCGCTCTTGTTTCTATTATGACCGGCTGTGATAACTTCTGCTCCTACTGTGTTGTCCCCCACACCAAGGGAAGAGAGAAGTCACGCAACTGGAAAGAAGTGGTAGAAGAAGTAAAGAAAGCTGTAGCAGAAGGAGCAAAGGAGATTTGGCTCTTAGGGCAAAACGTGAACTCTTACAGTGGAGGGACTACTTTTGATGAGTTGTTAAGAAAGATAAACGAGATAGAAGGAGATTTCTGGATCAGATTCACCTCTTCTCATCCCAAAGACTTTTCTAATGAAGTAATAAAAGCGATAAGTGAGTGCGACAAGGTAACCGAATATCTTAATCTACCGGTACAGTCCGGTGACAACAAAATACTCAAAGCGATGAACCGCCCCTACACCGTAGAAGAGTACAAGGAGATTATTAACTCAGTTAAAAAAACTGTTCCCGGCATAGTTCTTTCTACGGACATCATAGTCGGCTTTCCCGGAGAAACAGAAAGCAACTTCCGTAATACAGTGAAACTTTTCATGGAAGTAGAGTTTGAGATGGCCTACATCTCCTGCTACTCCCCTCGTCCGGGAACAGTGGCGGAAAAAATAAAGGACAATATTTCTCTGGAAGAGAAAAAGAGAAGAGAAAAGGTTCTCACCGAACTACTAAAAGAGATAACTCTTTCCAAAAACGAAAAATACAAAGGAGAGGAGGTAGATGTACTGGTTTTAAAAAGTAAAAAAAACCTCCTTATGGGCAAAACAAGAGGATACAAGAGTGTGACCTTTGAAGGGCCTCAAAAGCTGGTAGGAAACTTTGCCAAGGTAAAAATAACTAAAGTATCTCCATGGGGATTGAAAGGAAAGCTCTTATCGTAATCACCGGACCAACCGCTTCCGGGAAAACATCCCTCTCTGTGGATGCCGCTCTGGATATAAAGGGAGAGGTTGTCTCCGCGGACTCCAGGCAGATATACAAAGGAATGGACACAGGTACTGGAAAAGCCACTAAAGAAGAGATGAAGGGGGTTCCTCACCATCTTCTCGATGTCTGTAGTGTAGAAGAAGAGTTCACCGTGGCTGATTATAAAAAAATAGCGGAAGAAAAGATAAAGGAAGTACAAGAAAGAGGAAGTGTTCCTATTCTTTGTGGAGGAACAGGGTTCTATATCAAAGCCGTTGTGGAGGGTGTGGTTATGCCGCAAGTTCCTCCAAACGAAGAGTTAAGAAAAGAGTTGGAAAGAAAAACAAAAGAAGAGCTTTTTGATATGCTCTCCAAGGTAGATAAAAGAAGGGCGGAAGAGATAGAGGGGAAAAACAAAAGAAAGCTCATACGTGCCATAGAGATAGTGGAAAAAACAGGAAAACCGGTTCCGGAAATAAAGAAGGAACATCTCCCCTATCCTGTTCTCGCGCTTTGCCTGGATCTTCCGCTCACAGAGCTAGAAAAGAAAATAAGAAAGAGAGTGGAATACATGATAGAAGACGGTCTAGAAAAAGAAGCAGAAGATCTTTTTAAGAGAAATAAATATTTAGCCAGGGAAACTATTGGATATGCCGAATGGGAAGATTATTTAAAGGGTGAAATAAGCATAGAGGAAGTTAAAGAAAAGATATCAGTTAACACTCTAAAGTATGCTAAGGCGCAAAAAAAGTGGTTTAAAAAAGAAGACTACCTTGTTTATATAGAAAATAAAGAAGAAGGGATAGAGAAGATAAACAGTTTTCTAAAAAAAGAAGGGGTTCTCCGATGAGAACCCCTTTGCTTCATTCCATATAATAAATCACCTCCTTTCTGTCACCGTCAATATCGACAGTGACTCCATTTTTTTCCATCTCCTCCATCTGATCCTTTTTGGTAAGATCAAACGGAAGAGATATTGCCACCTTCCCCTCTCTGAGAATTAATGTTTCTCCGCTTTCTGTCCAAAAAAGGACAAGAAAGGAAAGGAGAAACATATATTCTGGAATAAACGAGGGATAGTCAATATCAGGACGGATCAATGAACAAATAAGCAGACCCGTCCAAAGAGCAAATAAACAAAGGAAAGTCATTCCAATAATCATTGCTATCATTCTCAAGACAATCTTTGCCACTTTCCAATAAAAGAACATCATAATACTCTCCTCTCTTTGATTGTTTAATAGGAATCTGTGTTAAATTATGACATGATTTACTATTTATGTCAAAGAACTTTTTAAGTACGAAGAAAAGAGTAAAACAAAAAATATAATCCAAGTATTACTACTGTGTCTTTCAGAGAAATAATTTTAAGCTTATTTAATAAATTGACACTGGTTTTAGAAAAATATATAAATATAATATAACCTAATATAATAAAAAAGAGACAAAGTATTTGTTGAGCACAGGTAAAAAGGTTGATGATTTCGATCGCATACCAATAAGTAAAAAAATGAAAAAAGAAATAATTGAAAAACTTTCTGCTTTAATTACGATTGCTACTGGTTTTATCGTTGGACTGGCCTGGAATTCTGCAATTCAAGGAATATTTCATAAATACTATACAGAACAAATTCTTCCAATGTTGGTTTACGCTCTTTTAGTTACAATAGTTGGTGTCATGCTGACAATTTGGATAGGAAGAATTTCTGAAAAATCAAAAGAAGAAGATAAAAAAGAAAACTAAACTTCAAAAACAGCAGGTTAAGCAAATCGAGCTAATCTTGGTTTACTTAACCTGAGTTCATGAGGATTCGTGGATGATGTTAGAAATAAGATAATAGTAAATTACTTAAAACATCCTACTCAATCAGCAATGAGATGCCTAAGCTGACAACGTTGTTGGGCCGTGATAATCACACGGCCCTTTTGAAGGTTAACTGGGAACGAAACATCCCGCCGAAGAAGATATTAATCTCTTCTTCTTTTTTCTTTTTTTCTTCTTCACCGGACGCTTTTCTGGTTCCTTTTCTGCCAAAGAACTCACCTCCTTTCGATTAATTTTTCAATTATTGATTTTACTTTATCAGGCACTGCTCTGCCTTTTGTCTTGGCCATTACTTGGCCTATAAGAAACTGTATTGCTCCCTCTTTTCCTTTTTTGTAATCATCCACTGCTTTACCATTGTTTTCAATAACTTCCTTTACCGCACTCTCTATCTCTCCTTCATCATCCATCTGTGATAATCCTTTTTCGTCTATGATGTGTGACGGATCGGCTCCGGAAGTAAACATCTCTTTTAATACTTGTTTTGCCACTTTACTAGGCACTTCCTTTCTGTGAAGAAGAACCATCAGTTCAGCAAAATTCTCCGGGGTTATGAGAATATCTTTTACTGATCCATTCTCTAGAAGACCTAAAAGGTCACTTATTATATAACTGGAAACTGTTTTCGAGAGATCTTTCTTTTCTTTTTCTTTAACCTCCCCTTTTTTATCACTTTCTTTTACCCAGTTCAATGCTTCACTCATGCAGTTCTCGAAATAGTTGGCCAGATCTCTGTCTGATATAAATATTTCTATCTCTTTTTCTCCGAGATAGTACTCTTCTTTAAAACGATCTCTTTTTGCTTGAGGCAACTCCACGCCAACGGTAATGTCCCCAAACTCCTTTAAATGAAAGGGAGGAACATCGGGTTCAGGGAAGTAACGGTAATCATGAGCTTCCTCTTTTTCTCTTTGGCTAAAGGTTTCTTGTTTTTCTTCACTCCATCCTCTTGTTTCTTGCGCTATGGGTTCCCCTTTCTCCAACAGTTCCGTTTGTCTTTTGATCTCGTAATCAACAGCCCTTTCCACCGATTGAAAAGAGTTGAGGTTCTTTATCTCTACTTTCGTTCCTAGCTTTTCTTCTTTGGATAGTGATATATTCACCTCCACTCTCATCTGCCCTCTTTCCATGTTCGCATCAGAAACCTCCAAATAACGGAAGATGCTACGCAGTTCTTCAGCTATATCACGCGCCTCTTTCCCGGAGTGCATATCCGGTTCCGTAACCAACTCCATTAAAGGAACTCCGGAACGGTTAAAATCAACCAAGGAGTGGTCTTTTTCGTGAATCAATCTACCTGTATCCTCTTCTAAATGTATTCTTTTGATGCGTATTCCATTTAGTGAGCCATCAAAACAAAGGGGCTGATCATACTGCGATATCTGATACCCTTTGGGTAGATCGGGATAGAAGTAGTTTTTTCTATCAAACTTGGAAACCTGTGCCAGAGAGCAGTTTAGTGCAAGTCCCGCTCGGTAAACTTTTTTTATAGCTTCCTTGTTTGCCGTAGGAAGAGTTCCCGGATGCCCTAGACACACCGGACAAACGTGGATGTTGGGCTCTTCTGCATAAGAATCGTTCATGCAAGAACAGAACATTTTTGATGCACTCTTTAGTTGAGCATGAATCTCTAGTCCGATAGTCGGTTTATACATAGTTTATTCCCCTTCAACAATCTGTACTCCGGAACTGGTTCCGATAATATCCGCTCCTGCTTCTATCATCATCTTCGCATCTTCCGCTGTGCCTATCTTGGCGGAAGCTTTGATGAGCAGACCGGGTGCTGACTCTTTCATCATTTTTACATGTAATGCTTTTTCTTCCAGTTGTCTTGCCTCCAGAGGGTCAGCAAAAGTAGCTGTTTTTACACAGATAGCTCCGGCTTGCTTTACCAGTTCGGATGCTTTTTTAATCTCTTTATCTGTAAGGTATCCTGATCCGATAATTACTTTGGTATCCGCTATCTTTGCTATTTGTGAAAGATCGTTTAACACTTCGTCATAACGCTCGTGCTTTAAAGCTACAATGTTCATAACAATATCCAGTTCATCTGCTCCTTCTTCTACAGCTTTCTCACACATAGCCACTCTCTCTTCTGTGGTGGACAGTCCCATAGGTGGATCGATAAGAACAATAACCTTCATATCCGTTCCTTCAAGTTCCTGCTTTACTAAAGAAACCCACTCCGGATTAACGTCTACTCCCCTAAATCCGTGCTCTTTTGCTTCATTACATGTTTGAATAATATCCTCTTTCGTTGCCTTAGGATCTATGTTTGTATGATCAATTGTTTTGGCAATATCCATATTTTTTAATTTTAATTAATAACAGTTAAATAATATCACAAACGTTCCCTATAGGCAAAAGCTCCCTTAAACTACAGGGAGCTTTTATAAAAGAGTTATACTCTTCTTTGAGGAAAAGATCCAGCCTTTTTCAGGTCTCTGCCACAAAATCTTGATCCCTCTCCACACTTTCCTGTCAGGGCACAGTTGGGCGCCATCACTTCGATAATAGGATGATCTCCCAGCTGCTCTCTTAAAAGAAGAGTCATGTGATATATCTCCTCTTGAGCGCACCAACACAGTCTTTTTGAAAGCTCATGTATTGCTGCGTTGTAAGAGGCAGACTTGGTATACCTTACCATCGCTCCATAAGGAGCAAGGACAGAGAGTAGATAATCATCAATCCCCTCCTCTGAAAGAGAAAGCCACTCGTTGAAAAGATTTTCTGCTTCTTTTTCAAGTCCCAAGCTACTGGGAACCGGCGGAAGGTAAAAATTACCCGTAAAAGACGGAAATCCTCTCCTTACCGTTCTGTGCCTCTGGTCTTGCCCCATAGTTGCCAAGGATAGTTCTACTTCTGTTTTAATCTCTTGCGTGTTGTTGTCCATGAGGCGAGGAGTGAAGTGAAGCAAGTCAATGGGGTGCATCTCTTCCGGTTTCGGTTTAACAAAAGAAGAAGCATCCCCTGCAGATATTAGTCTTAAGTGAGGCTTTCTGCTGATACCGGAAAAAGAAGAAGGTTGTTTTAGCACTGACCCTTCACCTGATCCTCGCTGAAAAGAGAATTCTAGTCTCTGATCCTTTTTTAAGACAAGGTTGGCCATCTTTTCTGTTACATCCCTCATTACCGGAGACCACGCAGAGCGGTACAAAGCAGGAAGAGCAGAAGTGTTCACCGTGTAGGTAAGACCCGTAGGAAAGATTACCGGGATAAACATTCTCAGCTGCTCTTGAGCAATTTTTGGTGCGTTCTTTCTGATATACTCCCCACCGGCATTAGGTCTCTCTTTCTTGATAAACCTTTCCACTTCCTTTTCCGCTTTTTCGATGTTTCTCTGATAAATATCTGTTCCAAGAGTAATGTAGTCAAGAACCTTTTTCTTCGCACACCCGGGCCAGTAGAAGTTGATGTATTTTTTCAAAAAATTAACATCAGGATTGGCAAACATTTTAGCGCAAAACCTTCCCGATCTTTGACTGGTGTTGTAGAAAGGATTTGCCAGGTGTAACCCGAGAGTAATGTCGCCAACAGATATTCTGTCTATCGTAAAACTGTAATTTGTGTGCTGAAAAGTGGTGTGGTGTCCGGTATTGAAAAGATTTCCTTTCACATCAATAACCTTCCCCCACTGAGGAATTTCGCTTTCATAGCAAGTCTTTGCCGCGTGAGAAATCGCTTCCAGTGGCTTTTTTGCCGGCCAGTTTGTTAATTTTACCTTAATCATGATCTTTTCCCCTTTTTTTGAGTTTAATTAAAGAGCATCCCTTTGATGCTTTTATATATCATTTATTGCTTAAAACTACAAACTTAAAGTAATGCTTTTTACCTCCTCCGCAATCTCTTTTATCTCTCTTTCACCATCTATTACCTTAAATATACTATACTCCTTCGCTAATGCTTCATAGCCCTTCTCTATCTTCTCCAGCTTTTTTTCTTTTTCGAAAAGCTCAAAGCTGTTCCTGTTCTCTTTTATTCTTTTAATGCAACTCTTAGGAGATACTTTGAGATAAAAAACTATATCGGGAAGAAGAAATCTTTTATTTAAATCTTTTAGCCACTGCCAATCATCTATACCCAGAGAGCCAAAGGCAATAGTGGAAAACATATAGCGATCACAAACAACATCAATTCCCTTGTTTAGCAGTGGAAGTATCTCTTTCTCCAGGTGGTGTGCTCTGTCCGCAGTAAAAAGTAACTGCAAGCACTCCGGTTCCGTCTTCCAGTCTCCTTGCAACTGTCCTCGGATAAGGCCACCGATAAGGTTGTTGGTTGGCTCCTTGGTTAATTGTCCCTTTAGGTGTCTAGATAAGATCTCAGCTTGTGTAGACTGTCCGGATCCGTCCAGTCCTTCAAAAACGATAAATCTTCCTTTTTTCATAGTATCTCTTTTATTTTTTCCTTTAACTCTTCTAAGCTACCGTTGTTTTCAATTTTTATATCAGCCATAGCGCCTATTTCTTTTATCTGTTGTTCCGGCCTTTGCATGTCTATTTTTAAGAAATCTTCATAAGAAGATTTATCATCTTTCTTTTCTCCTCTTTCTTGTATTCTTTCCCATCTCTTCTTTTTGTCTGCGGTAATATAAACAACGTCTCCTCCAATATTTTTTATAAACTGAAACTCTTCTTTTACTCTTATTCCATTAACAAGAATTACTTCTTCTGCTGCTCTTTCTATCTTTTTTGCCACTCCTTTCATGAGTATATCTTCTCCAAACCTATCCCTCAAGATGCTCGCCATCCACTGCTGATCCTCTTTTTTTATCTCATCAAAAAAAATACCCAGAGCATCACTCAGGGCTTGTGAAAAGCGGAGGCAAACAACAGAAGAAAGGTTTTCACTTGCTATATTACAAAAAGTATCCTTTCCTGCTCCTGTTTCACCAACAACACCTATTATCTTTTTCATGTATTTAAAAAAGTTATCTCTCCCGATGGTTTTTTAGTTAAATCAAACTTAACCTTCATCTCCTCAAACAACTCTTTAAAGGATTGATCAGCATAGCTTCCGAAAGTAACATAGCGTTTTATTTTAGCATTAACAAGCATCTTGGCGCAGATAATACAAGGAGGATGAGTACAGTAGATAGTAGCCCCCTCCAGGGACACAGCGTGCAGGCTTGCTTGAATAATCACGTTCTGCTCAGCATGAATCGCTCGACATATTTCGTGCCTTTCCCCGGAAGGAATACCTCTCTCTTCTCTTAAACAGCCGAGATCCAAGCAGTCTTTTGTTCCCGGAGGAGCTCCGTTATAACCAGTAGAAAGTATTCTTTTGTCACGCACTGCAATAGCTCCAACATTCTGTCTCCTACAAGTAGATCGCTCTGCGACTACAGAAGCGATCTTTAAAAAGTAACTGTCTATCGGTTCTCTTTTCATCAATCAGTTATCTTAATTCCTAGGCTTTTTGCTGTTCCTTCAAGGGTTTTCATCGCGGTATCAATGTCATAAGAATTAAGGTCGGGCATCTTCTTCTCTGTTACTGAGCGAAGTTGATCTCTACTAATCTCCCCTACCTTTTTCTTTTTCACATTTCCGGAACCTTTTTCTACTCCTGCTTCTTTGAGGAGTAGTTCTGCTGCAGGTGGTTCATTGATCTTGAAATCATACTTACCTCCTTCATAAACATTTATTCTTACCGGAACTTTAAATCCCAGCTTGTCTTGTGTGCGATCATTAAACTCCTGACAAAACTGTCCCATGTTTATCCCGTGTTGAGCCAAAGCAGGCCCAATCGGAGGTGCAGGAGTCGCTTTTCCTGCCTCGATATGCAATTTAACTACTGCTTTTATTTCTGCCATAATTACAACTTTTTAATTTGTAAGGAATCCAGCTCTACAGAGGTATCTCTGCCGAACATGTTAACAAGTACTTTTACTTTACCCCTCTCTTGATCTATATCAGATATTTTTCCATCAAAGTCCTTAAAGGGACCATCTGTTACCTTAACTATGTCACCAATTTCTACATCTATATTAAACTGAGGAAGATCCTGACTCATTCTCTTTTGCAGTGTATCTATCTCTGTGTCGGAAAGAGGAATGGGTGTTGTTCCCGCGCCAACAAATCCGCTCACGTTAGGGGTGTTACGCACCACATACCAAGAATCATCAGTAACAATCATCTGTACAATGACATATCCAGGATACATCTTCTCTTCTACTTCTTTTCTTTTACCATCTCTAATCTTAATCTTTTTTTCTTTGGGAACGATAACATCAAATATCTTTTCCTCCATACCAAAACTCTCTGCCCTTTGTTTGAGGTTCTTTGCTACCGCCTCCTCGTAACCGGAGTAGGTGTGAATAACGTACCATTTTTTCTCTTGTACTGCCTCTTGCTTGGCCATAGGTTAAATAACTCTTTCTAAGACGTTGGTAATAGCGTAATCTACCGCTCCAAGATAAAGCGCAACCACAAGAGCTGCGACAACAACTATTATCGCATTTTTAAAGGTTTCTGCCCTTGTAGGCCAGCTTACTTTCCTCACTTCTTCCCTTACTTCTTTTAGAAATCTTGCTGCATTCATACTTTGGAAGTATACACTAAAAATTATTTTTTTTCAAATATAATATAAACAGTAGTGAGTAGTCTTTTAGATTAATCCATTCCCGTAAAAGAGATCACATCTTTAACCCTTCCCACCTGTCCATCTTCCAGTCTCACTTTTATTCCATGAGGATGAGAGTTGTCCTT
>CAZPZV010000008.1:0-10601 GCA_964591185.1 uncultured Candidatus Saccharibacteria bacterium
ATCCTTATTTTTACGTAGAAAATGTTTACATAGAAGGGTTTGAGATTGAAAACATTGAAGAGTTGGCAAGCCCTTATATAGAAAAGGATTTTGTCTTTTTTTCCTCAAAGAGTATATTTTTTGCTTCTCTTTCTGGGATAAAAAAAGAAGTTTTAAACAATTTTCATGAAGTGGAAAGCGTTCGTGTGAGAAGAGTTTTTCCTAGTTCTGTAAAGTTGGAAGCAATAAAAAGAGAGGCTCTCGCCTCTTGGTGTAGTGGAGAGGAGTGCTTTAAGGTGGACAGAAAGGGTGTTGTTTTTAAAAAAGGAAAAGGTGGTGATTTTGTTTTCTATAAAAATGAAGAAAAAAGAGCGGGAGAGAAAATAGTTACTAGAGAGGAGATGATGTTTATGGAAGAGATCAAAGAAAGGGTTGACGGTACTGACTTTTTTATTGTTAATCCTTCGGCCCTTGAGGTACATATGGAAAAGGGGTATGTTATATATTTTCGCATAGAAGATGAAATAGATCGTCAGATAGATAATCTTCTCTCTGTTTTAAGGGAAGAGATAAAAGATATTGAAAGTATCGAATATATAGACCTGCGCTACGGAGACAGTGTTTATTACAAGTAATTATCACTCTTGACACAGGAGTGATAATTTCCTATTATTAAGGCAATGAGTATCACAGAAAGACAGAAAAGGATACTTGAGATAGTGATAAGGGAACATATAAACACGGCTTTACCTATAAGCTCCAAGTTCCTGGAAGAAAAATATGACCTGAATGTTTCTCCGGCGACTATTCGTAATGAGATGCAAGAGTTGATAGAGAGGGGTTATCTTTGTCAGCCACACACTTCTGCAGGAAGAGTTCCTACGGACAAAGGATACCGTTTTTTCGTTGGTCTTTTGGAAAAGGAGGTGTCCTTTATTGATAGAGAGATTGAAAAAAGAATGAAGAGAGTAAGAAGGCAGATAGAGAACGAGATATCTTTCATGAGAGAGTTTACACGTTTCATGGCAGAGAGTTCGTCCACCCTTACTGTTTCTTATATGCAAAAAGACAAGGTTCTTATCCGCGAAGGATGGTCTTTCGTTTTTAATGATCCGGAGTTTGATGACGCGGAGACCGTGCGCCAGTTCGTGAACATGGTTTCTTTGTTTGAGGAGAATATAGAAAAAATGCTTTGCGAAGAAGGCAGACTGTATATAGGTGAGGAGTTTCCCTTCCCCCCAAGACACGATTTTGCTGTCATCATATCTCCCTATATAAGTAAAAAAAGGGAGCGTGGCATGATGGCCATCTTGGGACCGAAGAGAATGCGTTATGATAAAAACATTCAACTGGTTAACTCCATTACAAGACTTTTAAGAGATATTTAATATATGAAAAAGAGCATTAAAGAGAAACTACAGGAGTGTGAAACGGAAAAAGAAGAGTACTTGAACGGATGGAAGAGAGCCAAGGCGGACCTTATAAACTATAAAAGAGATGAAGCCAACCGTATAGAATCTCTTTTAAAAGAACGCAAAAGAGGAATTATGTTAAAGATAATTTCGGTGGTGGACAGTTTTGATCGCGCGATAGAAATGAATGAAGAGGATGCTTTTTCAGAAGGGTTTTTAAAGATAAAAGAACAGATGGATGATTTACTGAAAAAAGAAGGAGTGGAGTCGATAGAGTGTGTAGGCGAGGAGTTTGATCCTTCTTTTCACGAGGTCATAGAAACAGTAGAGAGGGAGGGTGTGGAAAACGGAGTTATTATCGAAGAAGCACAAAAAGGTTATAAAATGGACGGAGAGTTGCTGCGTCCTTCAAAAGTAAAGGTTGCTTTATAAACATTAACAAAAAGTAAAGTATGGGAAAAATAATCGGAATAGATCTTGGAACAACATTTTCTGCCATGGCTATGGTAGAGGCAGGGGAGCCAAAAATTATTGAAAATAAAGAAGGATCCAGAACAACCCCTTCTGTGGTTGCTTTAAGTAAAAAAGGTGAGCGCTTGGTTGGAACTATTGCACGTCGTCAACAGGTAACCAATCCGGAGAACACCATTTTTGCCACAAAGCGTCTTATAGGAAGAAGGTTTGATGATCCGGTAATAGACAAGGAAAAACTTCCTTACCACATCAGAAAAGAAGAGAAGGGAGAGGGAGTAGAGATTAAGTTGGGAGATAAGTGGTACAAGACGGCAGAAGTTTCTGCTATGGTTTTGCAAAAGTTAAAAAGAGATGCGGAAGAAAAACTGGGAGAAAAGGTAACGGATGCTATTATTACTTGCCCTGCTTACTTTGACGATTCACAGAGAAAAGAAACCAAAGTGGCGGGGGAGATAGCCGGATTCAACGTGAGGAGGGTGATAAACGAACCTACCGCTGCTGCTCTTGCTTACGGACTGAACCGTAAGAAAGATGAGCAGATTGTTGTCTATGACTTTGGTGGAGGAACTTTCGATGTTTCTGTTCTTGACGTAGGAGATGACACTATCGAAGTGAAGGCCACAGGAGGAGACAGTTATCTGGGAGGTGAGGATTTTGACAGAGAAATAGTAAACTGGCTTATCACGCAGTTTAAGAATGATAACGGTATAGATCTTTCTCAGGACCGTCTTGCACTGCAGAGACTCAAAGAAGAGGCGGAGAAGGCTAAAATAGAGCTTTCCACGACCATGGAAACGGAGATAAATATTCCCTTTATTACCTCCGATGAAGCCGGTCCTAAGCATCTAAATTATTCACTTTCAAGGTCCAAGTTTGAATCTCTTGTAGAAGAATACATTAATCGTAGCATGGAGATAACTAAAAAGGTGGTCGGTGAAGCAGGAATGAAGATAGAAGAGATAGAGGAGGTTGTCCTTGTTGGTGGACAAACGAGGATACCGAAGATACAAGAAAAGGTGAAAGAGATGTTTAACAAGGAGCCAAACAAAGAAATTAATCCTGATGAAGTTGTGGCCATTGGTGCAGCCATTCAGGCGGAGATACTATCCGCACAAGACGAGGGAAGGAAACCGGAAGGAGAGATGAAGGACATCCTGCTTATAGATGTCATCCCTCTTTCTTTGGGAATTGAAACTCTTGGAGGCAGAAACACTGTTCTTATAGAAAAAAACAGCGCTCTTCCTGCATCAAAGACGGAGGTTTTTTCCACCGCTGCTGACAGTCAAACTTCGGTGCAGATAAACGTGTTGCAAGGAGAGAGACCTATGGCAAGCGACAACAAGTCTTTAGGAACCTTTATTCTCGATGGAATACCTCCGGCACCCAGGGGGACACCTCAAATAGAGGTTACTTTCGACATTGATGCTAATGGTATTCTCAATGTCTCCGCGAAAGAGAAGAGCACAGGCAAGAGTCAGTCTATTCGCATAGAGGGTTCCGTGGGTGTTTCCGATGAAGAGGTGGAGAGAATGAAAAGGGAGGCACAAGAGCACGCCGCGGAGGATGAGAAAAAGAAAGAGTTGGTTGACTTAAAGAATCAATCGGAACAACTTCTTTACTCTGCAGAAACGACCCTGCGTGACTACGGAGAAAAGATAGATGCGGAGAAGAAGGAAGAACTAGAGAAGACACAGAATGAGTTGAAAGAAGTAAAAGAAGGTGATGACGCGGAGAAGATAAAAGAGAAGATGGAGCAACTCTCTCAAAAGTTGCAGGAAGTGGGATCGAGCATCTATGAAAGCCAAAAAACAGAAGAAGAACCCAAAGAAGATGAAGGACCTCAAGACGGAGAATATGAAGAAAAATAATGACTATGGAAGATTACTACAGCGTACTTGGAGTTTCACGCCAAGCCACCAAAGAAGAGATTAAAAAAGCTTATCGTAAACTGGCTCACAAACACCACCCGGACAAGGGTGGTGATGAGGCTAAGTTTAAGAAGATAAACGAAGCTTATCAAGTGCTTTCCAATGAAAAGAAGAGAGCACAGTATGATAGATTCGGAAAAGCTGGTACTTCCGCTGGTTTTGGTGGTCAATCTCAAGGATTTGGTGGATTTGAAGATATGGGAGATATCTTTGAAGAAATGTTTGGATTTGGAAGAAGAAAGAGCAGAAAAAGACAAGGAGAGGATATAAAGATTGATATATCGGTCTCTCTTTTGGATGTAATGAACGGCAAGGAGCGCACGGTGTCTCTTTACAAGTTTGTCTTTTGTTCTGCTTGTTCCGCCTCTGGTTCGGTTGGTGGGGCGAAAAAACCTTGTACCGATTGTGGAGGAAAGGGAAAGATAGCCAAAACGATAATGGGTGCCTTTTCTACCGTTGTAACTTGTCCTCGTTGTGAAGGTGAAGGGGAGATCCCGGAGAAAGAGTGCCCTCAGTGTAGGGGAGATGGCAGGGTGAAGAGCAAGGAGGAAGTTACATTCACCGTTCCTGCCGGATTGAGCTCTGGACAGACGTTGCGCATATCCGGAAAAGGAAATGTGGGGAAAAAGGGTGCTCCAGCGGGAGATCTTTTTGTTGAAATTTCCGTGGAAAAGCATCCCTTTTTCACTCCCAAAGGCGAGGATCTTTACTGTTCCGTAACTATTCCTTACACTGATGCTGTTCTTGGAGGAAAAGTGGATATAGCTCTTCTTTCGGGAAAAAAGATAGCTCTCAAGATTCCTGCGGGAACTCCTTCCGGGAAAGTTATACGCATATCAGGAAAGGGTTTGCCTCGCCTTTCGGGCTACGGGCATGGAAACCTGTATGTGGAGGTCAATGTTAATGTTCCCAAAAAGGTGAACAAGAAGCAAAAGCAACTATTGGAGGAGTTGAAAAAAGAAGGAATATAATTTGACTTCTTTGAAAATATGACTAGAATAGTTGCTGTATGCGCCCGTAGCTCAATGGCAGAGCAGTTGCCTTTTAAGCAAACGGCTGTAGGTTCGAGTCCTACCGGGCGCACACCAATACTTAATTATCCCATGAAAAAACTAATCATTTACGCTTCAACCCACCACGGAAACACAAAGAGAGTCGCTAAGGAGATGGGTGCTTTTTTGAATGCAGAGGTTGTTAGTTTCTCTCAAGTTAAAAGAGAGGATATTTATAATGCTAATCTGGTTGGGTTCGGTTCAGGAGTCTACTTTAGAAAATTTCATGAGGAAATGATCAACCTTATTGAAGAGCTCCCCAAAATGGACGGAAAAAAGGTTTTTCTTTTCTCCACCCATGGAACAAGTATTTCTCTTTTTAATAAATCTCACTCTCATATAAAAAAAATATTGAAAAGAAAGAATGTTAGCATAGTAGGGGAGTTTAGTTGTCCCGGATTTGATACTTACGGTATATTGAAACTCATTGGTGGCATAAATAGGAATAGGCCCAATGAAGAGGACATTAAAAAGGCAAGAAACTTTGCAAAAGGTTTATTGGAAAGAGAAGTGTAATTTTATGGGTAAAGTTGAAGTAGAACACAGAGGTAGATTAACTGCCGAGAAGTTTAAAGAGCTAAAAGATTTCCTTGATAAACAAGGAAAATTTTTAGGTGTAAACGAGAGATTTTCCATTATCTATAACTGTTCTAAAGAAGGAGAGTTGAATAGATCACCGATAGATTTAAAGCTGAGGATTACTAATAAAAAGACAGATCTTGCTTTAAAGCATGGTGATTGGAGCGGAGGTGATGCAAGAAAGGAGTTTATCTTTCCCGTGGAGACGGAAAAGTTTGAGGAGATGGTGGAGTTCCTTAGGATTCTCGGGTTTTTTCACGGAGTTTTGCAGGCAACAAAAACACACCTTTACGAACACAGAGGAGTGGAAGTTGCCCTGGTTGATGTTCCCGGATGGGGATATTACTTTGAGGTGGAAGCCGTTGTTGATGAAGATAATATTGAGAAGGCGAACAAGGAAATAGAAGAAGAGTGCCAAATCTTGGGTATAGAGAAGCTAAACGACAGTGATTTTTGTGATCTTTTAAAAAGCCTGAATGACAGGCCGGGGTATAGATTTAACTTTGAAAAAGAAAACTTCTCTAAAGTAAAATCAAGGTTCACTGACTACTTTTAGTGAGGTGGAGTAGAAACTCTTTATTTCCCTTACCTCCTTTTATTGGCGAATCTGTTATTGCTTTTGTTTTTAATCCCTCTTCTTTTGCATTGAACTTGATTTTACTGATTATTTTTTCATGTAGCGCGGGATTGTTTATATTTATTGATTTTCCCGCTTCAAACTGGGGCTTTATCAAAAGCACTGCTTCTCCTTTGAGGAGATTTTTTATTTTAGGTATTACGTGTTGCAAGGAGATAAAGGAAACATCTACAGTGACAATATCGAAAGAATGAGGAAACATCTCTTCTTTTACATTTCTAATGTTTGTTTTTTCCATTACTACCACACGAGGATCTTCTTTTACTTCTCCTGCTATCTGATCGTGGCCCACGTCTAGTGCGTATACTTTTTTTGCTCCATAGTGCAGCAGTACTTGTGTAAACCCTCCCGTGGAGGCCCCTATATCAAGACAGATGGCGTCCTTAACATTAATATCAAATTCTTTTATTGCTTTTTCCAGCTTTAATCCCGCCCTGGAAACCCAAGCGATATCTTTTTCTGTTACCTTTATTCTTGTTTGTGAATCATACTTTGTTGATGGTTTTTTTACGAGAGCATTATCGGTAAACACGTGTCCTGATGCTATGAGATCTTTTGCGCGTTCTCTTGATTTTACATATCCCCGATCAACAAGTAGTTTGTCTATTCTTATGCCTTCTTTTTTATTCATACTTAAAAGATATCTTTTTCTTTATACATTTGTCAAATTGGTATTAATAGTATATAATATAACTCATCAAGGGGAGGAGAACACTTAAAAACTTAATCGGGAGGTGTAAAGATGCAAATTCGTGGAAGGATACACAGTAATGAAGAGGATATTTTTCGTTATCTTACAAGGAAAGGAGTGGTTGTAAAAAGAGAGAAGAGGTCAATGCTTTTTGATCTCAAAATTACGGCAGGGTTACTGGAACCTGGTCCAGAATATTGCGAAATACCCAGGGCTGTGAAAGATGTAAGTGCGGAGGTTGTTTACCTCATAGAAGCTTCTGAAAAAGGAGGACTTAGATTGCATGATGGAAATGGAACGATTGTATGTGGTTTAAAGGGGAAAAGACTGAGGCCGTACTATGTTCCAAGAAAGAAAAATGGCCCTACCGCCTTTTTTTCTGCGGTGGGAGGATTGTCTACGGTTACGGCTTATTTTCATGAAGGAACCTTCATGATTATGAATCATAAAATAAAAGAAAACAGTAACGGTTTTCTTTACATAGAATCCTTAACCGTAGGATTTGGAAGTTTTTTACCTTCAAGCCTTTCGCATTATACTGAGGCGGTGCAGGCTGCAAAAGAAAAGGCGGCTTGTATTAACTGCAACTGTGTTCATTTTTGCTCAAGATAAAAGGAGGAGCTATTATGGAAATTGTATGCAAGGTGTTTGGACGAGGATCGAGACTTGTTCAAGCTCTTGAGATGAAAGGATACACACCTAGAGAGAAAAATGGATCTGTTGTTTTTTTGCTCAAAAAAAATGGAAAAAAACATGAGATTCCATTAAAAAAAAGATTTAAGCTTTTCATCAGAGCAAAAGAAGAAAGGCTTAATGGAAAAGCCATTGTTGTTTGCTCGATAAATGGCAGAAAGATTAAAGCTTGCCGTTATCCTTTTTACTTCTTCCAGAACGGAACGTTTGAAAAGGAAGCGCTTTGCACTGTCAAGGCGTACAAAAAAAACTCAACAGTTACAATTACGGAGCATGAAGTGATGTTCGAGAATGGTTTTGCTAAGATAATATCCAGGTGCCTTTGGAGTGGAAAGGCACCGACAAAAAAATGGAGTTGTGTAGTTTGCGGCAAGGATGTTGTTGATCACCATTGCCCAGAATGCTTCGCTGCAGTTTCAAGATCCCGGGTGAGTCTTCCTGATCACCTAAAGGATTTTGAGCCCGCTGTAATTGCAGCCAAGGAAAAAAGTGAGTGCAAGATGTGCTCTTGCACCCACTACGCTCTTTAATAGCAAAAGGGGGTATCCTTTCGGGGTTACCCTCTCTTTTTTTTGACAAAAAAATCACATTTATTATATTTGTAAAAAAGTACCCTTTTAAAATCCAACCAAAAAAAGAAGGAGGATTGATATGAATGAACGTGTTCTTAACTTTACAAGTAGAGATCAAGTCTCCTCCTTTATAGATCTTCTTAGAAAAGAGGGGAGTGATGTTTTCTGCCATAGTGATATTTCAGAAAACGGCGTGATTTTACCCGAAGACCAGTGGGTTTTTCATTACAGCAATGTTTCTTACTGTGAAAAATGCAGAAAAACAAGACGTATTTTGGAAAAGAACTTTGGGAGTACTAAAAACTTTAACAGGCTACCTCCTGTTTTGCATCTGGGAAATGAATTCTTTTTCGTTCACTTCAGCTTAATGAAAGAGTTTAGTTTAAATGATCGAAATCACAATTTTTTTCTCAGGGAAAAAAAGAGAAGGTACCAGCAATGGTTGGAGAAATAAAAAAAGGAGGTGATCTTTAAAAGCCCCATTTTTTAGGGGCTTTATTTTTTCCTCTATTTGTCTTATAATAGGATTAAATTTGGAGGATTTTTTGCACACTTTAACTTTAAAAGGAGGTTTTCATGATTTCAGAAAGAGATGTTGTCTTGCGGACGTACGAGCTTCTTTGCACCGACGGAGAAGAGGTGGATTTGCCGAAAAAAATTGTTGACACCTTTGGATCAGTAAGAATCCAAAAAGGATACATGGGTGTCCAAAGAGTAAATCTTTTGAAAATAAGGGAGACGCTTTGGATGGTGGGCATGGGCTGTGTTGGTGACTATGCCTATGATATTTTTGCCCTGCACTGCTACGGCAGGAATTATGAAAAAACCGTACCAAGGCAGATATGTTCCCTTAATGACTCTGGTGATCGTCAAAATTTCAGCGTTCTCTTTATGAGCAAAGATGGGAGTGTTTGTGTCGGAAGAGCATACAAAGAACTTTTTTTTGATGTTGATCCACACATAATTGGAAACAAGGAATCACTGTTTTACAAAAGTGATTTTCCGCATTTTCTGTCAAAAAAAATTAGAGACACTCTTGTCTCAAGAAGCCAAAAGGAGGGGTGAATATGAGAGAACTGGCGAAGAGATTTTTTGTCTTTAATCCTGAAGGGGATTGTGAGATAAATTCAGAAGTAGAAACGGACGATCTTTCAGAAAAAGATAAAATTTCTTTACTACTAGAAATCATAAGCCAGTGGGACAATGTTTTTTGTCTCCACGACAGAGAGGATAACTTCGGATATCACATTGTCCGAAGGTGTCCAAAGTGTATCTTTTCACAAAAGGTGTTAGACAAAATTTTCGGGGATTCTCGGAATTTTGAAAAATTGCCTTTTGTTGGAAAAAATGAAAATTTTATTGCAGCATTCTCCCTCAAAGAGATGAGGGAGTATGTTAGATAAAAAAAGCCCCGTACTTTTCCTTGTACGGGGCGCTTTAATTGGATTACTCTCCAGGAATTCATTCCTCTTTAAGGAGGATTATTTCCTGGATGGAAATCCTTGACACTTTTGCTTCGCTTGGGGATGTGAAAAGTTCGATGTTGTTTTGCGTGTCGATGCAAACCCTCCAACCATCATCTTCCCATGAAGACGTTTGTATAGTGTCTTCAATGATTTTTTTGCCTCTGATTTTCTCATACAACAAGAGAAACCAGATTGTCTCCGGAGCATTTGGGATTCTCTGATTAAAGTGGAGGGATGAGACGTACTCACTCCATACTTGGGGATCCGAGGGCACCCTGTCCACAGCATACCATCCAGGTAAAGCATTATCTAAGTGTGCGAAATAATGTAACTCTTGCCATCCTCCTTTATTGAGAGAAAAGAGGTTTTCGATTTGAAGAACGTTCAACCACTTGGGTGGCCCAGGAAAGAGGATTAGTCCTTTATCCTGGCAGCTTCTTGCAAGCAGCGTCTGGATGTTTTCATCTGTCACAAGTCTCTCAGCGAGAAACTTTTCTTTTTTTCCGTATTCCAATTCGGTAACCTTTTCTACTTCATAGGGGAATATGACATCCTTGCCGAGAACATCCCTTATTCCTTTAAACTTTTCTTCCCAATTCATGTAACACCTCCTTTGTTTGTTGTTTGTGGAAGATAACAGGATGGATTATAACAAGATTTGGAGTAAGAGTCAAAGTTTTGACAAAAGCAATACTTTGTGTTATCGTATAACATAAACCAAAATACTGAAAGGAGGAGAGTATGGAAGGAGTCATGCTGGTTTTGTTCGTCATTTTTTTGTTCTTCTTTGTGGCGAAGATGGTCGCAAATGAGTTCACAAAAATGACCGGAATAAAAATGAGGCCTTTATCGAAAATAGGCCTCTATCTTTTAAGAGTTCTACGTCTCGCCATAAGAGAGATTGTAAATCTCTCTCTTCTTCTGATTAGAAGAAGGAGGCAAAGACATCCATATCGACAAAGAGGGAATCCTCAGAGGAGCCCTCGAAGAAGGCATCCCCGAAGGAGGAGGTGATGTCACTAGGCCCCGTTGCGAAATGGGGCTTTTAATATTTGTTTTGGCGTGTTATAATATAAAATATAAGGTTGATGGCGTTCATTTTCAAACCAAGGAGGAAG
>CAZPZV010000008.1:10701-23536 GCA_964591185.1 uncultured Candidatus Saccharibacteria bacterium
GTCACTCTTTACTTCGGTAAAGAGTGGCTATAAACCCATCAACCAAAGGGCCTCGTTATTCAATAATGAGGCTCTTTGTCTTTTGCAAGAAAGTTTTTTTTGTGTTATTATTTCTCTTAATGTCGGAGAGTAAAGGCACAAATTTTTTATTTAAACTCCTTCTAGTCGTATTTATTTTTATCTTCGGCTCTTTTGTTGGATTCTTGTACGCAGAGATGAAAAGCGTTATTCATCCTCCGGAAGATGTGGATTTTTCTCTTTTCTGGGAAGCTTATTACAAACTGGAAGATGAGTTTATCTACTTTGACAGAATAGAGGAAGAAGAGATGATTTACGGAGCGATAAGAGGGATGGTGGATGCTTTTAATGATCCCAATACGGTCTTTTTTGATCCGCAAAAAAATGAAGAGCTGGAAGAGCGTTTGCAGGGAAAGTTTGAAGGAGTAGGAATGGAGGTAGGATTAAGAGAGGGTGAGATACGGGTTATCTCTCCCATACCAAACACTCCTGCGGAAAGAGCTGGAATGCGTCCGGGAGACGTGATAATTGCTGTAGATGAGAAATCAACAAAGGGTATGTCCATAGAAGAAGCGGTCAGTATTATTCGTGGACCAAGAGGTGAGCCTGTTACTCTTCGTATTTTGCGCAAAGAAGAAGAGATGGAAGTGACCATAGTAAGGGACGTTATTAGTATTCCTTCCTTGGAGTGGGAGATGATGGAGAATGATATTGCTCACTTAAAGTTGTATTATTTTCACGAAGGAGTGGCTGGTGAGTTTTCCGCTGTTGCAAGATCAATTGTTGACAGTGAAGCTAAGGGGATTATAGTTGATTTACGCAACAATCCCGGAGGTTCTCTAGACATGGTGAGAGAGGTTAGCGGATACTTTTTAGAGAAAAACAGCATTGTAGCTGTTGCTTATGAAGGAGAAAGGGAGTATAAAGCGAAAGGTACGCCTCTTCTTACTGATTATCCTGTAGTTGTGCTCATCAACCAAGGATCAGCATCGGCATCGGAGATAATGGCTTCTGCTTTGAGAGATAACCGTGGAGTAACCATAGTCGGAGAAACATCTTTCGGTAAAGGATCAATACAAACCATAGAACCGCTTAGCGGAGGATCTTCCTTAAAGGTAACTGTTTCCGAGTTCTTTACTTCCAAAGGAGAGCCGATTAATGAAGTCGGGGTTTCTCCGGATATAGAAGTAGAGCTAGAAGATATAGAAGAGGATATACAACTAGAAGAAGCGGTCAGAGTATTAAATGAAGAAATAAAATAATATGCGTGTAATACTTTTAAAAGATGTACAAGAAGTAGGGGAGAAGCATCAGATAGTTGATGTTTCCAATGGATATGCAAGAAACTTCCTTATTAAAAAAGGATTGGCAAGAATGGTCTCTCCCGGGGATGAAAAGCTTGTTGCTAAGGCGGAAGAGAAGAGAAAGATAGATGCAGAAAAGGAACTGCAAAAGATACAAGAGCAAGTAAAAGAGATAGATGGCAGAGAGGTGGAGATAAGCGTGAAGGTGGGAGAGAAGGGGCAGCTTTTTGAGGCTGTGACTGCACAAAAGATAGCGGAAAAAATGAAAGAGGATGGAGTTGATATTTCCAAAGAGAACATTGTTCTCAAAGAACCTATAAAAGAAATAGGGGAGTTTAAGATTAAAATTGCTTTCAAGCACAATCTTGAAGCGGAAATAAAAGTTATCATAATAGAGGAATGACCAAATATATCTTTGTTGCTGGAGGAGTGATGTCCGGTATAGGAAAGGGGATAGTCACCGGATCCATACTTAGAATCCTTGGATCCAAAGGATACAAGCCAACGGCACTAAAGATAGATCCTTATCTAAACGTAGATGCGGGAACAATGAACCCCATAGAACATGGGGAAGTTTTTGTTACCGATGACGGGGCAGAAGGAGATCAGGACCTGGGTAATTATGAGAGATTTTCCGGAGTTAACCTTTCACAAGACAACTACATAACCACGGGAAAGGTTTATCAGGCGGTGATAGAAAAAGAGCGCAACTTGGGTTATGAAGGAAAGTGTGTGGAGGTTGTTCCCGACATTCCCAATGAAGTTATACGAAGAATAAAAAAGGCGGCTGATGGTTTTGATATTGCGGTAATCGAAATAGGAGGAACAGTAGGGGAGTACCAGAACCTTCTCTTCTTAGAAGCGGCGCGTATGATGCATCTTGAAAACCCCAAAGATGTTCTTTTTGTTTTGGTTAGCTATCTTCCCGTTCCCAACACCATAGGAGAGATGAAAACAAAGCCGACACAGACAGCGAGCCGCACGCTTAACGAGGCGGGGATACAACCGGATATAATTATCGGAAGAGCTCCTGTACCTATGGATGAGATGAGAAAAAAGAAGATATCCATATTTTGCAATATAGAAAAGGAAGATGTTTTTTCTTCTCCGGACATAGAGAGTATTTATGAAGCACCACTGGTGCTGGAAAAACAGAAGATAGGGGAGCGTATCTTGCAAAAGTTGAATTTAAAAGCGAAAGAAGAAAAAATGAAAGAGTGGGAGGATATGGTGGAGAAGATAAAGAGCGCACAAAAGAAGGTAAAAATCGCCATTATCGGAAAGTACTTTGAAACAGGTGATTTTGTTCTCTCTGACGCTTATATTTCCGTTATAGAGGCCATAAAGCACGCCTCTTGGCATTTGGATTGCAAAGAAGAGATATCCTGGATTCCGAGTAGTCGTTATGAAGAAGATCCATCAAAGGTAAAGGAGCTTGCAGAATACGATGGTGTTGTCGTTCCAGGAGGATTTGGAAAGAGGGGAGTGGAGGGGAAGATAACCGCTATACAGTTTTGCAGAGAAAACAAGATTCCTTATCTTGGACTTTGTCTTGGGATGCAGCTTGCAGTGATTGAATTTGCGAGAAATGTGTGTAAAATGAAAGAAGCTTCTTCCACGGAGTTTAATGAAAACACTCCTTTTCCTGTAATCGACATCATGCCCGAACAGAAAGAGTTAATGAAAAAGAACAACTATGGGGGAACGATGAGACTGGGATCTTACGACTGCACACTGAAAGAGAACACCTTTTCATATGGTGCGTATAAAAGTAAAGAGATAAGTGAGCGTCACAGACATCGTTTTGAGTTGAATAATGATTTTCGAAAAGATCTTGAAGATAAAAAAATGATCGTGGCTGGAGTTAACCGAGACCACGATCTGGTTGAGATTATAGAGATTGCTGATCATCCTTTCTTTGTGGGTACCCAGTTTCATCCGGAGTATAAGTCAAGACCGTTAGAGCCGCACCCCTTGTTTATAGAGTTTATCAGGAAATCTGCTGCACGTTGACAACCTTTACCCTTCGCAGATTACCATCAAATCTTTTTCTTGTTTTGTTGGTAAACTGGATTACACCGTCTGCAAGAGCGTAAAGAGTATCATCCTTTCCTTTCCTTACGTTTTTTCCGGGAAAGAACTTGGTTCCGCGTTGGCGGATGATAATATTTCCTGTTTTTACCGCTTGTCCACCGTAAAGCTTCACTCCCAAATATTTTGGCTGTGAGTCTCTACCTGTTTTAACTGTACCTGCACTTTTTGTTGTTGCCATACTTTTTCTTGGTTAAATTTTAGTATATGTTACCAAAAATAAAAGATTTTGTCAAAAAGAATATTTCAGATATACTGCTTCTTTTAGCAGTTATTCTTGTTTCCACCTTTAGTTTTTCCTTGGGGTATATTACCGCCAAAATGGAAGAAAAAGAGCCACTTAAGTTTGAAGAACCAATATATGAAGAAAATTCAATCGATAGGAATAATTCCTGATGGTAACCGTAGATGGGCGAAGAGTAGAGGTCTTCCCACTATAGAAGGTCACCGTAAAGGCGTTTTAAAGCTTAAAGAGGTGGGTGATTGGTGTATAGAAAAAGGAGTTTCCACACTTACCGTTTTTGGCTTCTCTAGTGAGAATAAAAACAGATCAAAAGAAGAGATAGATTATCTGGTAAAGATTATATCTAATTATATAAGTGATAAAAACCTCAAAGATTTTAAAAAGAAGGGCATACGATTAAATGTTGCTGGAGATCTTAACTTCTTTCCGCAAAAAGTAAGAGATGCGGTAAAAAAGGCGGAAGATGAAACAAAAGACAACGAAGAGATGCAGTTGAATGTAGCACTTAATTACGGAGGAAGAAGCGAGATAGTTTCTGTGGCTAAAAAACTACTAGAAAAAGGAATTGAGTTTACCGAGGAGAATTTTTCCAAAAACCTTTTTATAGATACCTTCCCTGATCTTATTATACGCACAGGAAAAGAAGTGCGTATTTCTAATTTTATACTTTGGCAAGCAGCTTACTCCGAACTTTACTTCTCTGACAGTTATTGGCCGGAGTTCTCTAAGAAAGAGTTCGAGGGAGCCCTTGAATATTATGCGAAGAAAGAAAGGAGGTTTGGGCAGTAGAGGGTAGGAAAGAATAGTTATTCTTTCATATTTCTACCACTATGAAACTCTTTATGGATATCACGCAGCTTTTGGCTTGTGATGTGTGTGTATATCTGTGTAGTGGCGATATTTCTGTGCCCAAGGAATTCTTGAATCACTCTTAGGTCGACTCCTTGAGCGAGAAGGTCGGTAGCATAGGTATGTCTTAATGTGTGCGGAGTGGTGATTGTCGGTATTCCTGCTTTTTTTGAGTACTTCTTCACGATAGACTCTACAGAGCGCGCAGTGAGCCGTTTTGAGGCTTCTTTGGGTCCTTTATGGCGTATGAATAAGGCTTTTTCTTTGTCTTTGCGCGTTTCCAGGTACGCACGTAGTGCATTAACAGCACGGTGGCTGAAATAAACAGTGCGTGGATGTCCTCCTTTACCGACAACAACAACCTCGAGGTCTTCGGTATTATCTTTTATTTTAATCTGATCACAATCTAGACTAACGAGTTCCGCAACGCGTAATCCGGTAGAGAACAGTGTTTCCAGAATTGCGCGGTCACGCAGTCCGGTCTTGTTTGATGTGTTAGGAGAAAGAACTAGCTTTTCTACCTGATCCATTTCCAGGAAGTTTACCGCACGTTCTTTTTTTTCTTTAGTTAATTTTACCTTTTCCGCAGGCAAAGATACGATGTTGCGGTCGGTGAAGTAGTTTAGTAATCCGCGCAGGGCGATAAGGTAGTAGTTACGCGTCTTTTTAGTAATCGGTTCCTTGGTATTAGTATTAATACGTGAAGAGAGGTAAACGCGATAATTCCAGATATGTTCTTCTGTAATTTCATGCGGTTTTATATTTTCTAAATTATTTTCTTGCAGCCAATTGGTAAAGCTACGCAAGAAACGAGAGTACGCTTCCTGTGTTTTATTAGCTACACCTTTCTCGATATCTAAATATTCGAAAAATCGAGGAAGATGCTCGATTATAGGCTTGTTATCTTTTTTTAAGGGCATACTTCGGTAAAGTTATCTTATGCGAAGTAAAGCTTGTTTATCCCCTGGAAAGGAACGGTAGTCTGAAAATAAGGTCTCCTATGCGACTAAAAACACTTCTTCCTGCATTGACTATCATTTCTTCTATTGTTGCTCTCTCTCTTTCAACTTCTTCCTCAACAATATCTTTTCTTTCTTTTACTATTTCAGTTGCTTTTTCTTTTATGTAATCCTTTACCGTATTATATGTTGATGATACTTTTTCCAGCGATTGATCAGTCATGTCCCTGCCCATTTCCGTAAATCCAAGGAAAACAAGAAAAACTATCAAGGCTACGACCATTAACCAGGAAGCAATCTTTTTTATTAAATAATAATTCATCTGATATAAGAGATTATGTATTCATATCCGTTGACAGTCATCTCTATCATATAATCTGCTAACTCTCTCCCACTCTCTGTTACCGCAACAAAGAAAAGGAAAAAAATAAGGGATATAAGAAGTATTTTTTTTATCATAGCTTGTTTTTTGCCTTTTTAAGCCTTTTTAATGTTTCTTCCCGACCAAGAACCCAAGCGATCTCAAAAGGGCCCGCAGAAGCCTTTTTTCCGCTTAACGCTACGCGGAAAGGCCAAAGAAAGGGTCCTTTGTTTTCTCCCGCTTCTTTTGTAAGAACTTCTTCTATTTCCGAAAGCTCCCAGTTTTCTATTCTTGATATAGCTTCTATTCCTTTTTCCAGCGAGGAGTGTATTTCTTCTGTACTCATGTCCTTCCACTGTAACAGCTCTTTGTCGTACTCTACTTCTATAAAAAAGTAATCTGCGAGTTCGGTTATTTCTGCTAAATTCCTCATCCGCTCTTTGCAAATGGATACTACCTGGGATATCTTCTCCATTTTAACTTCTTTTCCGTCTTTGTCAAAAAGAGAAGAAGTTAATTCTTTTCCTCCGTATGCGGGAACGAACTGCTCTTCTTCCCACTCTACATAAAGAAGACCGGAGTTTACAAGGAAAGGTATACACATTTTTGCCAGCTCTTCACTGTCTTTACTGCGGATATACTCTCCGTTTATGGAGTCTAGCTTTTTTATATTAAACACCGCTCCACCCTTTTTACATCTTTCTATGTCAAACTCCTTAATAATCTCTTCTAAAGAGTAGATCTCTCGTTCTCCTCCGGGATTCCACCCTAAAAAGGAAAGAAAGTTAATCATCGCTTCGGGCAGATATCCTTTCTCTCTGTACTCGTACATTGACACTGCTGCGTGTCTTTTGGATAGCTTACTTTTGTCCGGACCAAGAATGAGCGGCAGGTGTGCATAATAAGGAGTGTGGAAATCAAGAGCTTCTTGTAAAACTATCTGTCTTGGTGTGTTGGATATATGATCCTCTCCTCTTATAACGTGCGTAATCTGCATCTCGTGATCATCAACTACGACAGCAAAGTTGTATAAAGGAGAAAAGTCGCTTTTTCCGATGACGAAATCACCTATATCTTCAACCTTAAAAGAAACTTCTTTGCGTATAAGGTCTTTAAAGTGTATCTCTTCTTTTTGCGGAAGACGGAAGCGCACCACAAAGTCACCTTCTTTTTCTTTTTTTAATTGTGCACACTTTCCGCTGTAACGTGGGGCTTCTCCTCTTTTTCTTTGCTCTTCTCTTTCTTTTTCCAGATCTTTTGCGCTACAGTAGCAACGGTAAGCTTTCCCCTCTTCAAGTAGTTGTTTTAAGTACTTTTTATAAACCTCTCCTCTTTCGCTTTGTCTGTAAGGTCCGTATTTTCCTTTTTCCACTCCCTCGTCCCAATCTATACCCAGCCACTCTAAACTTCGTATAATATCTTCCTCGTACTTGGAATTGGATCTTTCTTTGTCTGTGTCTTCAATACGCAAGACGAACACTCCCCCACTCTTTCTGGTAAAGAGATAGTTGAAAAGCGCCGTTCTTGCTGATCCCACATGAAAAGGGCCTGTGGGAGAAGGAGCAAATCTGGTACGTACTTTTTTCATCTTGTAAGGTATTCTTTAATGTAGGCGGAAATTATCTTTGCTGACTTGGGGTTGTAGAACTCCCCTGCTCTCTCGCTCATTACCCGTAATTGTTCACGGGGAGAAAAGAGTTGTTTCAGCTTTTCTAAAAAGAAGTGTGGGGTAAGGTTTTCTTCTTCAAGGACTGTTGCCGCTCCTGTCTCGGCATAGTAGTAGGCGTTCTTTAACTGATGGTTTTGTGCCGCTTCGGGAAGAGGAAGAAGGACACTTGGCTTTTTGTTTGCTGATATCTCGAAGATACTTCCCGATCCTGCTCTACTGACAACAAGATCGGCAACAGCGTAGGCCTCTCTCATCTGTTCTTCATTGAAAAAGCTGTAGACGTGGTACATCTCTCTCTTTTCTTTGTCTCTTATCAAAGCGTCTGCTTGCGTGGAAACTCTTTCCGCGTTTTTACTTCCACACTGGTGTATTATTTGAAAGTTATCCAGTGCATCCTTAAGCATAGACAAGATCAGCTCGTTTACTCTTTCGCTTCCTTGTGATCCTCCTAGGACAAGAAGTACCGGTTTTTCCCTATTCAAAGAAAACATCTGCATGCCTTTCTCTTTGTCTCCTCCGAAAACTTCGTTTCGAATCGGGTTTCCCACATTTATCATTTTGTTTTTACTTACTTTTTCTGTGTCTCGAAAGGAGGTAAAAACTTCCGTAGCCATTTTTTGCAGTATTCTGTTGGTCATTCCGGGGGCTATGTCCGACTCGTGAAAGAATATGGGAACTCTGAAAACATACCCGCTGATAACTGAAGGCAGAGAACCATATCCTCCTTTGCTAAAGATGAGATCAGGAGACTCTTTGAAGATATAGATAGATGACTGCACTACTCCCAACGGAACCCTAAAAAGTATATCAACAGCATTTTGCAGGAAAGAGAGAGGGGTAAGGTATCTTCTCAGCTTTCCTGTAAAGATGTATTTTACCTTAACCCCTTCTTTTTCTATGTAGTCCCGTGCAATGTCTTCCTCGGGGCCTATGTAGTGCAGCTCTGCCAGGTCTTGAGGAAGAACTTTTTTTGTTTCACGTATTATAGATACGAGAGGAAAAACATGCCCTCCCGTTCCTCCTCCGGTAAATATTATTTTAAACTTTTTTTCCATGTTTCTTTGAAGCGTTAAGGAGTATTCCCAGGGCGGCCATTTCGGCTATAAGGTGTGATTTACCATAGCTTATAAATGGAAGCGGTATACCTGTTAACGGTACTAATCCTATCATTGATCCTATATTTATAAAAGCCTGCAGAAAAAACCAGGAGGTTATACCGATAGCGATAAGTTTAATAAACTCGTCTTTGTTGTTTTTGGCGATAACAAATCCTCTCCAGAAAAGCAAAAGAAAGAGAGAGATTAAAAAAACACTGCCAATGAATCCCGCCTCTTCGGCAAAGATAGCAAAAACAGAGTCGGTCATGGTAAAGGGAACGAAATCAAACTTTTGATAACTCATACCGAATCCGGTTCCCAAAAGGCCCCCGGAACCAACAGCGATAAGCACTTGTTTTATCTGATAGGTCATACCCAAAGGATCAAGATCGGGATTAAGCATTGCTTGCACTCTTCTGAGGCGGTAGGGAGAAAACTGAACCAGTACAAAGATGAGTCCCGCTCCGCCGAAAAGGAGTGCCAGTGTGTGCCAAAGCGGAGTGTTGGCGATAAAGTACATAATCATAGCTACCATGAAGATGACCCCCAACGTGCTTACGTCCGGCTGATAATAAAGAACTGCTCCGATTACTGCGGAAACGGCTATGAAAGGAAGGAAGGTGCTCCACTGGTGCTTGCTTTTTGTCTTCTTTCTTGTTGAAAGCCAGCTGGCTAGGTAGAGTATAAAGGTTAGCTTGAGTAGTTCTGATGGTTGAAATGATATGGGTCCTATTTCAATCCACCTTGTTGCTCCTCCGGACTCTACTCCTATATAAGGAAAAAAGACAAGGATCAACAAGAAGATGTTTGCACCTAAAAGTAAAGGTGACCACTTTTTTATAAAATTTAAAGGGACTTTGTAGAACGTAACTGCAAGTATGATTCCTGGCAGGAACCCAAGTAACAGTTGTTGCGAGAAAAAGTGATAAGGGTGACCAAAGATCTCTTGGGACTTGAGAGATGAAACGCTGGCCAAAACAAACAGCCCTAAAAGGACTATCAAAGAAACGATGCCTATGAGTATATAATCGGGACCTTTTTTCATAAGCTAAGCAGATGAATAACCACTCCGACAACAGCGACAACCACTCCGATAATCCAGAAACGCATGGTTATCTTGTACTTCGGCCAACCCTTTGCTTCAAAATGATGGTGTATTGGTGCGGCGAGGAAAACTTTCTTTCTTCTGATTTTTTTAGAAAGCAGCTGAATAATCACTGAAGCAGAAGAAACAACCAAAAGAAGGGCTATTATGGGCAAGACGGCAACTGCTCCGGTAAGAAAAGCTACCACGGTCAGTGTTGTTGTCAGTCCCAGTATTCCCGTCTCTCCCATATAGAAGCGTGCGGGAGGAATATTAAACCACAAGAAAGCAAGAATGCTTCCCACTACCACCAAACAGAAGGCAGCCAGATTTATCTGCCCTTGAGCGAGAGCAATTACTGTGTAGGCGCCAAAGATAGAGGCGAAAACTCCTCCTGAAAGTCCGTCTATTCCATCTATCACTCCCCCACTGTATACGGCAAGCATAACGATGATAAAGAGAGGAATATAAAAGAGACCAATGAACACCTCCCCTACTCCGGGAAGATGGATCATCTCTTGTCCCAGCTTGAAGTAGAACCACCAAGCCCCCACTCCTCCTATCGCTGTTACCAGTAGAAGGCGGTAACGTAAACTAAGTCCTCCTCCAATATAGGTTATCTTCCATATCCAGGAAAAAATCCTGTTTTTTGGTTTTTGCATTACTTGCAGTAGATCATCAGTAAGCCCTACAATGGAGGCGGAAACGAGAGTGAAAAGAGGGAGCCATGTCTGTTCACGGGAAAGAAAGTTGAGTTTGTTTAGAGTGGCATTTTCTGTGAAAAAAGAAAGCAAAAGGAAAAGAAAGGAAAGAAAAAGTGTGGTAACCCAGATGAGAAGACCTCCCATGCGTGGAACCTTTACTTCGTTTTCCGAGTGGAACTTCTGGAAAAAGGTTACATCTCCCCCGTCTATTGCTTTGGTTCTGGTTTCTTTACGCCAGAACTTGTGCTTGTAAAGAAAGTTTGTCAGTGCCGGAGTAAAAAGAAAAGCGAAAACGAAAGAAAGGGCTCCCAGAGAAGAAACCTTTACTACATTGGATATGACTTCTGGAGTGTTTTCTATCATCAGAACTTGTATGCCTTATGAACAAAGTTTACCAACCTTTCCATTTCTCTAAACCTGTCGTTGGCACCCAGCACCACGTTTATAATATACCCTTCTCCGTCCGGAGATTCCAGTACCAAAAGAAGGCATCCGAGAGCTCTGTAAGTAAATCCTGTTTTTCCTCCCACTATTCTGTTTTGCCACTCGTAGTTTCCGGAGAAAAGGAACTGGTTGGTGTTAATGGTGGTGTAGTAAACACTTCTGTCGTAGGAGTACACTCTGTAAGAAGGGGTGCTCATAACAGAGAAAAGATCTGTTTTCTTTAGTATGTATTTAATCGCCTCTGAAATGTCTCTGGCTGTGGAGATGTTTGTAGCGTTTCTCTCATCAAGTCCGCTGGGATTAACAAAGTGAGTGTTGCTTAATCCCATCTCTTTTGCCTTTTTGTTCATTTCTCTTATGAAGTCGTTTTGCAGGAAGCGTTTTTCTTGAAGAGCCAAAGCGTTGGCGATGCTGTTGTTTGACTCTAAAAGAAGAGGATAAAGGACGTCCCCTATTCTTGTGTCTTCCCAGATACGTAAGTCTTGCAGACCGGGAACAGTAAACATATCTCTGTCTGTTATTCCAATAGGTTCGTCCATGGCATATTCTTCATAAACTATAAGTGCAGTAAATATTTTACTGATACTGGCTATAGGGAGAGATTCTGTAGTGTTTTTTTGATAAAGCACTCTTTCTTTTTCTCCATCCCAGTAAAGAGAAATTGCGGCTGCTGCATCTATGTTTATAATCTCATTAGAAACTCTTTCCGGGTAGTGTCGGATTAGTTCTGTGTGGGTGTAGTCTGTTTGTTCTGCGCTAAAAAAAGATTGTGCTGACCAGAAGAACAGCAAAAGCGAGAAGGCACAGAAAACAAACACAGCTCTTTTGAATGTGGTTTTTTTTATTTTCATTACTCTTCTAAATAATATTTTATCTTATCAAGTATTTCCCTTGGCGTGTGATTGGTTTTTATGAGATACTCTTTTGCTCCCAACTCTCTTGCCTCGTTCTTTGTGTCCGTATCATCGTAGTTAGAGAAAGCAATTACTGGAATGGAGGCAACTTCTTTTATCTCCTTCATGTTCTTTAAGAAATCTATTCCGCTTCCCTGTGGCAGAAGAATATCCAGCACCACAAGATCCGGCCTTACTTCTTGTAATATCTCTATTCCTCCTTCAGCATCAATAGCGGCGTGTATCTCGTATCCTTCTTGCTGAAATCTTTCCCTGTACATGTCAGCAAGCATTTTTTCATCTTCAACAACAAGTATTTTTTTCATATTTTTTAAATGGGTAATTTGATATAGAAGGTACTCCCCTTTCCTTTGCCCTCGGACTCTACCCACACCTTACCTTTGTGCATATCGACGAATCTTTTTGACACATAAAGGCCGATTCCCGCTCCTTCGGTGTGCAGTATGGTTCCCGCACTTCCGCGAGAAAAGCTTTGGAACATTTTAGAGCACTCTTCTTCGGTCATCCCCTCTCCCGTGTCGCTGATAATAACAAGAACAGAGTCTTTTTCTTTTTTTATCTCTATATATACTCCTCCCTTTGTGGTGTATTTTAATGCATTATCAACAATATTCAAAATGACCTGCCTTATTTTATCATAATCTATGAAAACTTCGGGTAAAGGAGTTGATGGTCTTTCAAAGTTAAGATGTATCCCCTTCTCTTCGGCAACTATATGCATGTCTTTTACTATCTCTGCTACAAGATCTTCTATGCGTTCTTCTTTGGGCTCCAGTTGCATCTTTCCCGTTTCTATACGTGAGAGATTTAAGAGATCATTAACCAGTTTTATAAGTCTCTCACTACTTTGATATACATCTCCCATCTTCTCTTTTGCTTTGTCTGACACTTCACCGTACCTTCCTTCCATAATCATGGAAAGATATCCTTTTATGGCTGTAAGCGGGGTTCTTAACTGATGGGATGCAATGGAAAGAAACTCCGATTTTGCTTTGTCCAGACTTTGTAGTTTTTTGTATGCCGCTTCCAGTCTTACGTTAGTCGTTGCCAGTCTAGAACTAACTCTTTCCAACTCTTCTCTTTGTTCTATTTCTCTG